>JALVPS010000080.1 GCA_027031685.1 Gammaproteobacteria bacterium
GAGCGCTTGGAGAGGCTGTGGAAGACCACGCAGCGGCGGAATTCGGGATTGCCGGCGGCGACGGCGGCCTGCAGCAGGCCCACGGGCGCGTGTTCCTCGTCGAAGTAGATCTCGGAGTAGCACTCGTCGGCGGCGATGACGAAGTCGTGCCGCTCGGCCAGTTCCATCACCTTGCGCAGGGTGTCGATGTCGATCACGGCCCCGGTGGGATTGCCGGGCGAGCACAGATAGAGGAGCTGGCAGCGGTCCCAGACTGCCTCCGGCACGGAGTCGAAATCGGGCAGGAAGCGGTTTTCGGCCACGGTGTTCAGATAGACGGGCTCGGCACCGGCCAGCAGGGCCGCGCCCTCGTAGATCTGATAGAAGGGATTCGGCAGCAGCACGGCGGCGTCCCGGGTCCGATCCACCACCGCCTGGGCGAAGGCGAACAGGGCTTCGCGGGTGCCGGTTACCGGCAGCACCTGGGTTTCGGGATCGACGCCGCCGGCCGGCAGGGCGAAGCGCCGCGCCAGCCAGCCGGCGATGGCCTCGCGCAGGGCGCCTTCCCCCCGGGTCAGCGGATAGCGGGCGGCGCCGTCCAGGGCATCGCGCAGCACGTCGAGCACGAAGGCCGGGGCGGCCTGGCGCGGCTCGCCGATGGACAGGGCGATGTGGGGACGATCCGCGGGCGGCGTGGCGCCGGCCTTGAGGGCCTGGAGCTTCTCGAAGGGATAGGGATGCAGCTTGTCGAGATCCGGATTCATGGTCGGGTCCGCCGGGAACGAAGCGGCGGATTATACGCGTCCGGCACCCGGCAGGACCACCTCCGGCAATGCCGTTACAATGCCACCAACCAACAACGACAAGCCTCGCCGCCATCATGCCTTCGTCCCGCCTGCTGCCCGTCCTCGGCCTGCTGACTGCCGCCACCCTGTGGGGCGTGTTCTGGTACCCGCTGCGCTGGCTCGAGGATCAGGGCCTGAGTGGCCTGTGGAGTTCCCTGCTGTTGTACGCCGGGACAGCGGTGGCCTGGCCGTTTCTGTTGCGCGGCCGCATGGACGAGTGGGCCCGCGCGCCGGGCTGGCTGCTGCTGGTGGCGCTGGGCAGCGGCTGGACCAACATCGCCTTCGTGCTGGCGATGCTGGAAGGGGAGGTGATGCGGGTGCTGCTGCTGTTCTACCTCTCCCCGCTGTGGGCCACCCTGCTGGGCTGGTTTTTCCTGCACGAACGCATCGATACCCCGACAGTGGGTATTCTCGGCCTGGCGGTGGCCGGCGCCGTGGTCATGCTCTGGAACCCGTCGCTGGGCCTTCCCTGGCCCGAGGACATGGCCGACTGGCTGGCGCTGTCCTCCGGCTTTGCCTTCGCCGCCCTCAACGTGGTGGTGCGGCATCTGCAGAACGTCTCGGTGCAGGTGAAGACGGTGGCGGGCTGGCTGGGGGTGATCATCCTGGCGGCGATCCTGCTGCTGCTCCGCGGCGAGCCGCTGGCGGCCGCCGTGCCGGCCGTCGGCTGGGCGCTGCTGATCGGTGCCACCGTGCTGGTGCTGATGACCCTTTCGGTCGTCTATGGCGTGACCCACATGCCGGTGAAACGCTCGGCGGTGATCCTGCTGTTCGAAATCGTGGCCGGCGCGGTGTCGAGCATGTGGCTCACCGACGAGACGCTGACCCGGGCGGAGTGGATCGGCGGGGCGCTGGTGGTGCTCGCGGCGTGGCTGTCGGCGCGGCGGCAACAGGAATGAGGCTTCGAAAAAGTGTTGTGGAAGGAACGCGGAGGGCGCGGAGACGCAGAGGGCGCTGAGCGTCTTATTGTTTTCGTGTCTGCGTGAGCGTTCTGCCGTCTGTCAGGGCAGGGTCATTCCGGTGTTTCGATGAACTCCAGGGCGTTGCCGTCCGGGTCGCGACAGAAGATCGCCCTGCGCCCGGATCGGCTGCGTGTGAACGGGACGCC
The DNA here is from genome assembly GCA_027031685.1 of Gammaproteobacteria bacterium. GTDB lineage: Bacteria > Pseudomonadota > Gammaproteobacteria > UWMA-0217 > UWMA-0217 > JALVPS01. The sequence continues at coordinate 1,933 of JALVPS010000080.1, forward strand.
CGCTTTTTCGAGCGCCGCCGCCAGCGCATCGAAATGTTTCACCGCCAACGCCACGTGCCGATCCCGACCGCCGTGCTCGGGGCGGCCGCTCACCGGATCCGGGTTGGGCAGCTCGAGCAGATGAATGCTGCCTTCCCCCACCTTCAGCCAGGCGCCGGGAAAACCCAGGTCCGGCCGCTGCGGATCCACCTCGAGCCCCAGCAC
>JALVPS010000081.1 GCA_027031685.1 Gammaproteobacteria bacterium
TTCCTGGTCAACCGCGTGGGGGACTTCGGCTTCCTGCTGGGCATCGCCACGGTGCTGTTCTTCACCGGCAGCCTGGACTACGCCACGGTGTTCGAGCGCGCGCCGCAGCTGGCCGAGGGGCGCATCGCCCTGTTCGGCGCCGCCGGGTGGTCGGCGGTGAGCGTGGCCTGCATCCTGCTGTTCGTGGGGGCCATGGGCAAGTCGGCCCAGGTGCCCCTGCACGTGTGGCTGCCGGATTCCATGGAAGGCCCCACGCCCATCTCGGCCCTCATCCACGCCGCCACCATGGTCACCGCCGGCATCTTCATGGTGGCGCGCATGTCGCCGCTGTTCGAGCTGTCCGACGCGGCCCTCAGCCTGGTGCTGGTGGTGGGCGCGCTGACCGCCTTCCTCATGGGGCTGATCGGCATCGTGCAGAACGACATCAAGCGGGTCATCGCCTACTCGACCCTGTCCCAGCTGGGCTACATGACGGTCGCCCTGGGCGCCTCGGCCTATGCCGCGGGCATCTTCCACCTCATGACCCACGCCTTCTTCAAGGCGCTGCTGTTCCTGGCCGCCGGCTCGGTCATCATCGCCATGCACCACGAGCAGGACATGCGCAAGATGGGCGGCCTGAAGAAGTACATGCCCATCACCTACTGGACGGCCCTCATCGGCTCACTGGCGCTGATCGGCTTCCCCGGCCTGGCCGGCTTCTTCTCCAAGGACGCCATCATCGTCTCGGTGCACCACTCGCAGCTGCCGGGGGCGGGCTTCGCCTACTGGATGGTGCTGCTGGGCGTGTTCGTGACCGCCTTCTACACCTTCCGCATGTTCTTCCTGGTGTTCCATGGCCGGGAGCGCATGGACGAGCACACGCGCCACCACCTGAAGGAGTCGCCCTGGGTGGTGACCGTGCCGCTCATGGCCCTGGCCGTGCCCTCGGTGCTGGCCGGCTATCTCATCGACCCGGTGGTGGTGGGCGACTACTTCCACGGCGTGCTGGCCATCAGCGAGGCGCATCCCGGCGTCGAGCCGATCGTCGAGGAGTACCACGGCGCGCTGCCCTTCATCCTGCACGGCCTGGGCGCGCCGCCCTTCTGGCTGGCCATGGCCGGCCTGGCGGCGGCCTGGTTCGTCTACATGCGGCGCCCGGAGCTGGCGGCCTGGGCGCGGCGGCGCTTCGACCTGCTGTACTGGATCCTGGAGCACAAGTACGGCTTCGACGATTTCAATGACCAGGTGATCGCCCGCGGCACGCTGGCCCTGTCACGCGGGCTGGCCAATGTGGGCGACCGGCGGGTCATCGACGGCATCGTGAACGGCGTGGCGTATCTCTTCGCCTGGCTGGCCGGGGTGGGGCGGCGGCTGCAGACCGGCTACCTGTATCACTACGCCTTCGCCATGATCCTCGGCCTCATCGGGCTGGTGGGCTGGTTCGTCTTCGGCAGCGCCTGACACGACACGCAAACACGGAAATAGGTCTCTGGCATGGGTTCCAACTGGCCAATACTCTCGATCCTGATCTGGCTGCCGATCGCGGGCGGCTTCGCCGTGCTGCTCATGGGCGAGCGCGGCGCGGACAGCGCCCGCCGCCTGGCGCTGGGCATCGCCGTGCTCACCTTCGTGTTCAGCGTGCCGCTCTACACCGGCTTCGACGCCGGCAGCGCCGGCATGCAGTTCCAGGAGCTGGCGCCGTGGATCGAGGCCTTCCACATCAACTACCGCCTGGGCGTGGACGGCATCTCCATGCCGCTCATCCTGCTCACCACCTTCACCACGGTGATCGTGATCATCGCCGGCTGGGAGGTCATCCAGTACCGGGTGGCGCAGTACATGGCCGCCTTCCTCATCCTGGAGGGGCTGATGATCGGCGTCTTCGCGGCCCTGGACGCCATCCTCTTCTACCTGTTCTTCGAGGCCATGCTGGTGCCCATGTTCATCGTCATCGGCATCTGGGGCGGGCCGCGGCGGGTGTACGCCACCATCAAGTTCTTCCTGTACACCTTCTTCGGTTCGGTGTTCATGCTCATCTCCCTGCTGTACATGTACAGCAAGGGCGGCAGCTTCGACATCCTCGACCTGCACCACCTCAAGCTGGGCCTCACCGAGCAGGTGCTCATCTTCCTCGCCTTCCTGCTCGCCTTCGG
>JALVPS010000082.1 GCA_027031685.1 Gammaproteobacteria bacterium
GTGCTGGCGCCGCGGACGCTGCGGTGCCGGCCACCGGAGCAGCCGGCTGCTGGCCAGCCGGGGCGGCCGGGGCAGTGGCGGGTGCGGCCTGGCCACCGGCAGGGGCCTGAGCGGCGGCGGCCTGCGCTGCCTGCTGTTCACCGCCGGCGGCCTGCTCGCTGGCCGTAGGCTTCTTCTTGAAGAAGTCGAACAGGGACTTCTTCTTCGGCTGCTCGGCTGCCGGCGCCTCGGCGGTCTTTTCTGCCGGCGCGGCGGCTTTGGTCTGCGCCGGCGCCCCAGCCTGTGCGGGTGCTTCGGCGGCAGCCTTGGCCTGCCCCTGGGACTCGCTCGCTACGGCAGCCTGTTCGGCGGCGGCCGGCTGTGCAGGCGTCTCGGCGGTAGCCTTGCCTTCTGCCGCGGTGGCGGTTTCCTCAGCGGCCGGGGCCTTGGCCTCCTTCTTGCGCAGGAGGAAGTCGAACAGAGACTTCTTCTCCTGCGGCTGCTCGGCGGCGACCTCGGCGGCTTTTCCCGCCGACGTGGCCTGCTCGGCCGGAGCGGCTTCGGCCTGTGCGGGCGCCTCGGCCGGCGCTTCGGCAGCCGCCTTGGCCTGTGCCTGTGCCTGGGCCTCGCCTGCTGGGGCAGTGGCCTGTTCGGTGGCGGCCGGCTGGGCGGGCGCCCCGGCGGCGGCCTTGCCTTCTGCCGCGGTGGCGGTTTCCTCAGCGGCCGGGGCCTTGGACTCCTGCTTGCGCAAGAAGAAGTCGAACAGGGACTTCTTTTCCTGCTTCTCCTGCTTCTCCTGCGTCTGCTCGGCAGCGGTCTCGGTGGCCTTTTCTGCCGGCACGGCGGCTTTGGCCTGCGCCTGTGCGGGTGCTTCGGCAGCAGCCTTGGCCTGCCCCTGGGACTCGCTCGCCGTGGCGGCCTGTTCGGCGGCGCCGGTCGCCACCGCTTTGGCGGCCTTGCCCGCCTGCTCGCCGGCGGCCTGGAAGACCTGTTCCAGTGCGCCGTTTTTACCGGCTTTGGCCTGCTGAGCCTCGACAGGCTGGGCGGGCTTCTGGGCCGCGCCCGTGGACTGCACCGGCGGTGCAAAGCGGGGCATGGCCTGACCCACACCCTGGAGGGCCTGCTGGTTGGCTTGGGCGATGGCCCGCTTCTGTTCATGGCTGAGGCCAGCGCCCTGGCCTGCAGGGGCAGCGGTCTGCCCGGTGCCGGCCGCCTGGCCGGCATCCGCCGCGGCGGTCTCCTGGCCAGCCCCGCCTGCGCCGGCCGATGCCTGGGCCGAGCCCTCCTCATGGGCGGGTGCGGCAGCGGTTTCCTCCTGGCCTGCCGTGGCCACCTCGTGGTCCGTCCGCTGTGTTCCCCCCCGCCAGCTGGCCAGGTCGGACCAGTTGAGCAAGGCATAGACGACGGTGATGAGGATCAGGGTCAGGACCGGTCGGCCTGTCATCCATTTCAAGAAATACATAGATTCAACCTCTCACTCGGCTTTTCTCGTTTGTGTGGCTGAAGCCCGCCGGCTCAGCCCTGAATGAACAGCGTGGAAAACAGCACGGTAGCCAACGCGTTCATCTCCGCGGCCGCCTTGCTGCGCGGCTCCAGTTCGAACACGGCCAAACCCTCGCTGAAGGAGCGGCGGAAGGTGGTGCGCTGACCCAGTCGCGCGGTGACGAACTTGAGCCCGTCCAGCTGGCGCAGGGCCTCCTGTGTCTCGGCGGTCTCGCGCACGGCGGGATTGGTGTCGGCGCGGTTGATGAAGGCCAGCAGTTCCGGGCGGCGCTTTTTTTTCGCCCTGGCGGCCCGTTCAACGATGTCGATGAAGCGCTGCGTGGACCAGACGTCGGCTTGGCTGGGCGGTACGGGGATGACGACCCGATCGGCCCGGGCCACGGCCTCTTCCAACCCGGCCATGTTGGCCGTGCCCACGTCGATGATCACCTCCCTGTCGGCTGCGCGGGAGCGCTTTAGGCCGCGCAGATCGTCACTCACCTGCAATGTGGGCTCGTACCCCTCCTCCTCGCGAATCTCGGCCACGTCATGGAGGGTCGCCTGGGGGTCCAGATCGTACACATCCACCGGGAAGTCGTGCACCGCCAGCCAGACGGCGAGATTGAAGCTCACGGTACTCTTGCCGGTACCGCCCTTGAGGGACCCGACTACGGTGATCATGGGACGATCGTGAATTCCGTTATGACTTGTGCGGCCAAGTCTAGCAATGTTTGCCGCCGCAGCCTACACGCGCAGAAGGCGTCGGGACAGGGAGAAAAAGGGGGGTGGAAATCGGGCATGGCGAAAATGGAAAGGCCCCGCCAGGTGACGGGGCCCCTCCGTTCGCCAATGTTACTTGGCGGCAGGCGCTTGCTGGGCAGCGGGGGCCTGCGTGGCGGGAGCGGCCGGAGCGGCCGGCGGAGCCGGCGGAGCCACCGGCGGGTAGCCGTAAGGCGCGTAGGGCGCACCCCAGTAGTACGGATAGTAGCCGTAACCCCAGTAGGGAGCGCCATAGCCGTAGCCATAGCCACGACCATAACCACGACCATGACCGGAACCACGACCGGAAACGTTGAAGTCGAAGTCGCCACCGCCGAACATGTCGCTCAGCATGTCGCCGAAGCCATCGCCCCAGCCATTACCCCAGCCGCGGCTCCAGCCGGGACCGTCCCACGGACCCCACCAGGCATTGGCACTGCTCAGGGGCAGGGCCGCTGCGCCAGCGATTACAGCTACTGCAGCAATCTTAGAAAGTTTCATACCTTTACTCTCCTAACAGAGTGAAATCTCCCAACTGCAACGCCACGGACGACTCGGGAGATATAAAGCCGTCCGCGTTTCCCTTAAGAACCATCGATTCCGCCACTGCCACCGTTCACCAGATGAACGGATAGAGCAGTCCCGGTACCGTGAGTGGCCAAGCCCCCGTGCCGAGCAACGGATCAACCCCCGGCAACAGGCCGGTTCCCCAGCCCAGCCATCCCGGCAGCGTGAGCCCGGGCCAGATACCAGTGCCCGGCACCGTCGGGGTCACCACCGGCGGTGCCACGCCCGGCACACCCTGCGCCCCGGGTGGCAGCCACTCCCCCTGCACGTTGCCCGGCGGTGTGCGATTCACATACGGGGAGTAGTCCTCGGGTGGAAAATCCATGGCATCGGCGCCCGTTTCCCCTGCCGCCCCGAAACTGTCGCCGTAAAACTCCTCCGCCATCGCCATGGCCTGCGCACCGGCCACCAACAATCCCACGCCCAGCACGGCACCGCGGAGAACCTGCTTCACGCCCCCACCAAACGAACCTGTACCTCCCAGAGGTATGCAGTCGCCTTGGAGCCTGTGCTTCGCCATCGCTGAGGTACCTGGTTCAAATCTTCAGTTCACAAGCATAAGAATATACTGATATAGGTCAAATGCCTAACATTTTTCCGATCAGTACGATCTTCCCGCTCGCAAACGGGCCTCATTTTTCGCTTTCGGAGGCATCCGGCCCACTGGTGTCCCCAACCCCCTTGAGCCGGATGCCGCGCCGGCCCTTGCCCCTGGGTCGGGAGGCCGCCTTCTTGGGCGCCGATGGCATACTGCCCGCAGACTCGCCGCCGACCGTCTCCTCCCGGGCGGCAAGAGCCTCGTCGCCAGCCGGTGCCTCTGCCGGTGCCGTGGCCTTGGGGGCTGACCTGGCGGAGGCGGCCTTTTTGCTGGTCGCGACCTTCTTCTTGGCAGCGACCTTTTTGGTGGCCGATTTCCTGGTGGCGGCCTTCTTCTTCGACGCGGCCTTTTTCTTGGCGGTGGCCTTCTTGATGGCCACCTTCTTTTTGGTGGCTGTCTTCCTAGTAGTGGTCTTGGGCTGGCTGGCAGGCCCGTCCGCGCCCCCCCCAGTCCCTTCTCCTTCCGCCGGGACCGTTTCAGAGGCCAACACATCGACCGCCGGCTCCCCGATCTTCGGGTCATCGGACGCGGCCGGCCGGGGCGCGGGCGCATCAACCGGAGCGGCAGTCGCGCCGCCGGAGGGGGCCGGGGCGGGACTGGCCGGGGCCGAGCCGGGCGCCCCACCGCCACTACCGCCGGGACCACCGCGCGGCTTGGTGAATCGCGCCGACAACATGCCGATCAGGCCCCTGAACAGGGAGAACAGGCCCTTGAGCAGCAGACCGAGGTAGATGCCCACGATGTGCAGGAAGCCGGCCAGCTTGGCGCCGAAGCCGCCACCCGCTGCCGTCTCCGCCTCGGCCAGCACCTCGGCCGGCGCGCCCTCGAAGTGGCGCCGTGCGCTGTAGCAGCCGAGGGGGATGATGAACAGCGTCAGGGCGGTGGACACCAGCACGCCGAACAGCAGCGACACGGCCATGCCCTGGAAGATGGGATCGAACAGGATCACGGACGAGCCGCCCACCAGCGCCAGGGCGGTGATGACGATGGGCCGCGTCCGCACCTGGCAGGCGGCGATGAGGGCGTCCAGCACCGGCACGCCCTCGCGGATGCGGTGGCCAGTGAAGTCCACCAGCAGGATAGAGTTGCGCACGATGATGCCCGCCAGGGCGATGAAGCCGATCATGGAAGTGGCGGTGAACTCGGCGTCCAGCAGCCAGTGGCCGGGGATGATGCCCACCAGGGTGAGCGGGATGGGCGCCATGATGATGGCCGGCAGCACGAAGTTGCCGAACTCCCACACCACCAGCATGTAGATGAGCACCAGCGCCACCATGAAGGCGATGCCCATGTCGCGGAAGGTCTCGTAGGTGACGGTCCACTCACCACCCCACTCGAAGCTGGAGTGGAACTGGTTCTCGGGCGGGCCGTACCAGGACATCTCCAGCTCGCCCCCGTCGGGCGGCGTGTAGTCCTCCAGCTGGTCCATCACCTCCAGCATGCCGTAGATGGGCGCAGCCAGGTCGCCCACGGTTTCCGCCGTCACGAACTCCAGCGGCCGCAGGTCCTTGTGGAAGATGGTCAGGTCCTGCCACTCTCGCACCCAGCGCCCTAGTTCCGACAGGGGCACGATGCGCCCGTCACGGGTGCCCACCGGCAGCTGGCCAAGGCGACCGAAGTCCGAGCGCACCGACAGCGGCACCTCCAGCACGATGGGCGTCACGTCCAGCACCGACTGGTACTTGATGTCGCCCAGCTTGTAGCCGCCCATGGCCATCTCCAGGGTGCGGTTCACATCGGCCACGGTCAGGCCCAGCTTCTGCACCTTCTCGCGGTCCACCACGAAGCGCCACACCTGATAGGGATCGGGCATGAGGGTGTCCACGTCGTCCAGGTGCGGGGCCTTCTCGAACATCTCCATCATGTCGCGCCCCACCTGGCGACGGGTGGCATCGTCCGGGCCATAGATCTCGGCCACCACCGACTGCAGCACGGGCGGGCCGGGCGGCATCTCCACCACCTGCTGGCGGCCGCCCGCCTCGCGCACGATGGGCTTGACGATGGCCCGCACCTGCTCGGCGATCTCGTGACTGGTGCGATCACGGTCCTTCTTGTTGAGCAGTTGCACCTGGACGTCCGCCTCCCAGGGGTTCTGACGCAGGTAGTAGTGGCGCACCAAGCCATTGAAGTTGAAGGGTGAGGCGGTGCCCACGTAGGACTGCAGGGCGGTGACCTCCGGGATGCTGCGAATGGCGTCGGCCACGCGCGCCGTCACGTTGGCCGTGTCGGGCAGGGCCGTGCCCTCCGGCATGTTGATGACGATGTTGAATTCGGGCTTGTTGTCCAGCGGCAGCATCTTCACCCGCACCGCCTTGAAGTAGAACAGCGAGATGCAGAGGAAGAACACCACGAACAGGGACACCAGGAAGATCTGGCCGCGGCGACGGTCCTCGATCATGGGCCGCAGCAGGCGGCGGTAGAAGCGGCCCAGCAGCTCCACCTCGCGGTGCTCCTTCTCCTCCGCCTTCTTCAGGGCGTGCATGGGCGGCCTGAGGCGGGTGGCCAGCCAGGGCGTGAAGACGAAGGCGGCGAACAGCGAGAACACCATGGCCACGCTGCCCAGCACCGGGATGGGCTCCATGTACGGGCCCATCATGCCGCGCACGGCGGCCATGGGCAGCAGGGCCGCCACCACCGTGAAGGTGGCCAGGATGGTGGGGTTGCCCACCTCGGCCACCGCGTCGATGGTGATGCCGGCGCTGACATCGGACTGTTCCAGCCAGCGGCGGTAGATGTTCTCCACCACCACGATGGCGTCGTCCACCAGGATGCCAATGGAGAAGATGAGGGCAAACAGGCTCACCCGGTCGATGGTGTAGTGCAGGATGAGGGCACCGAACACCGTGAACAGGATGACGATGGGGATGACGATGGCCACCACCATGGCCGCCCGCCAGGCGAGGAAGAACCACACCAGGATGACCACCGCGCCGGTGGCCACGAACAGCTTGAAGATCAGCTCGTTGACCTTCTCGCGCGCCGTCTCGCCGTAGTTGCGGGTGACGGCCACGTGCACGTTGTCGGGGATGACGCGCCCCTTGAGCGCCTCCACCGTCTCCAGCACCTCCTCGGCCACCGTCACGCCGTTGGTGCCCTTCTTCTTGGCCACCGCCAGCGTCACCGCCGGCACGCCGTTGGCGCGCAGATCGCTGGCCTGCTCGGTGGCCGCACCGGTGTAGTAGGACACCAGCGCCTTGGCCTCGGACGGCCCGCGCCGCACGTCGGCCACGTCGCGCAGATATACCGGCCGGCCCTTGTTCATGCCCACGATGAGGCGCTCCAG
>JALVPS010000083.1 GCA_027031685.1 Gammaproteobacteria bacterium
CACCCACAGCAGGGGCAGGCCGTTGCCGAGCGCGGCCAGCAGGCCGCCGCGCAGCAGCACCCGCCAGCGCCCGTCGGCCGCCAGCAGCACGGCCAGCGGCAGGGCGAAGGTGGGCTTGATGCTGGTGAAGGCCAGGGCCAGGGCGGCCGGCCAGGGGCGTCGCCCGCGCCAGTGCCAGGCCAGCAGGGTGGCCAGCACCACCTCCAGCGAGACCTGTCCCAGCAGGAAGTTCATCATGCCCGGCCGGCTGAGCAGCAGGGCGCCTGTCAGGGCCAGCAGCGGCCCGCGCTGCAGGGCCAGCCCGTTCAGGCGCAGGCTGAGGGCGGAGAGGGCCAGGAGACCCGCCCCGCCCAGGGCGCCGTACAGGGCCAGCGCCCAGGGGTAGGGCAGCAGGCCCAGCGGCAGGTGCAGCACCAGGGTGAGCGGGGCGTACAGGGGGAAGTGCTGCCACACCGGGTAGTGGGCGCGGAAGGCGGGCACGTCGTAGGGGTCGCGGCCGTCCAGGAAGGCGCGCACCGGGTAGTAGATGGCGTCGCGGAAGTCGTGCAGGCCCCATTCGGCCGGATGTGGGGCGCCGGGCACGTTGAGCAGGCTGCCCAGGCGCGCCAGGTTCACGGCCAGCCCCAGGCCGAACAGCAGCCAGCCGAGGCGCGGGTCGGCCAGGTGGCGGGCGAGCTGGCGGGCGGCGCGGATCATGTCAGTCGCCGGATGCGTCGCGCCGGCACGCTGCGCGCGTGGCGCCACAGCGGCACCACCGTGTAGCGCGACTGGTACAGGGCCAGGATCTCGTCCAGCAGGGCCAGCTTGTCGGCGCGGCGCTGGTCCATGCCGGGGAAGAAGTCCAGCCCCACGCCGTCGTCGCGGCCCAGGAAGTCGAGCGGGTGCAGCAGCAGCGAGGGCTGGATGCGGAAGGCGTCCAGCAGGGCCAGGGCGGCGCGGAAGTAGCGCCGCGCCAAGGCCGGCGAGTAGCCCGCCAGGTACATGAGATAGCTGACGTGGATGGGCGCCTTGAGCAGGGGCAGGGTGGTGACCGGGATCTCCGCCAGCGTGCCCTGGCGGGTGCGCAGGTAGTGGGGGCGCAGGGGCAGGAAACCGGCCCGCCAGGTGCCGAACAGGTGGTCGCGCTGGCGGCGCTCGCCGCGGCTGAGGCGGGCGCTCGTGAGGTAGTAGGCGCGCGCCAAGGGGCCGATGAAGGTGGGGAAGGTGGAGCAGTCGTACAGGTAGCCGCGCCGGATGAGGTGGTCGATGAGGGCCGGCGAGTGGCTGAAGCCGGGGCCGCGGAAGCCCACGCAGTGTTGCCCGGTGGCGGCGTGGATGGCGGCGTGGGCGCGGTCGATCTCGGCGGCCAGGTGCTGGCGGCCGTAGCGGTGCAACCAGGGCTCGTGCTCGAAGGAATGGTTGCCGATCTCGTGCCCAGCGTCGGCGATGGCGCGCAGCAGGGGCGCGTGGCGTGGCTCGGCGGCGTCGCGCCCGACCACGAAGTAGGTGATGGTCAGGCGGTGGTGGCGCAGCAGGGCCAGGGAGCGTGGCACCACCCGGTCCAGGTAGGAGGGATAGCGCCGCCAGGCGGGGTCGCCGCGGGTCTTGAGGTAGGACCAGTGGTTGTCCAGGTCCAGCGACAGGCTGGCCAGGCGGGGCGGGGCGGTGGTCATGGGGCGGTCAGCAGCGGCAGCTGGCGCTCGGCGAGGCGCAGCGTCTCGTTCACGTTCAGGGTGCCGTCGGTGATCTGCGCCGAGCAGCACAGGAACAGCCCCGGCCGCGAGGTGGCCACCGGCGGCACGCGCCGCAGGTGGCCCGGCAGGGGCAGGACGAACACGCGCCGCACGCGCGAGGTGCGCACGGCCAGCACGTCGCGCTCGCGCAGTGCCGGCCACAGGGTGCGCAGGGCGGCCACGGCCTCCGCCGCCAGGTCCGCGTCGCCGCGCGCGAAGGCCGGGTCGTCCGGCGGCAGGTAGCGGGGCAGGTAGGCCAGCCCCAGCCCGTCCAGCTCGGCCGGGTCCACCAGGGCGCTCATGTTGATCAGCCCGGTGTGGGGCACGCGCGGGTCGGTGATGTTGGTGACGTAGAAGTCGGGCAGGGGGCGGCGGGTGAGCAGCGAGGTGCAGATCACCCCCTGGTAGGGCACGGCGC
>JALVPS010000084.1 GCA_027031685.1 Gammaproteobacteria bacterium
AAAACAGGGCGTGCCGTGCCGCCGCGCCAGCCACGCGACGGCCCCTTGCAGGCGGCGGTCGGCCCGTGCCTCCGGCAGCAGCCACAGGTGACAGACAGGCATGGGATCCTCCCGATTTGCGGGGCACTGATTGTAGCCAAGGGCGGCCACGTTGATCTGCGACAATGTGTGCCGCACGGCGGTGTGCAAGAATCGGCCCAATCCCCCGGCGACGAGGTGCCATTATGATACCCATTGCCGATGTCATGACCCCCGATCCAGTCACCGTCTCCCCACAGACCTCGCTGGCCGACGCCAGCACGCTCATGGCGCACCACCGCATCCGTCACCTGCCAGTGGTGGACGACGGGCGCCTGGTGGGTCTGGTCACGCAGCGCGACGCCCTGGCGGCCACCGACTCACGCCTGCGCGATCCCGCCGACGGAATCGACCCGCACCGCATCCCGGTGGGGCGCGTGATGACGCGCGAGGTCGTCAGTGTGGACGTGCACGATCCGCTGGTGGCCGCGGCGCGCCTCATGGAGCGCCACCGCTACGGTTGCCTCCCGGTGCGCGATGGGGAGCGGCTGGTGGGCATCGTCACGGACACCGATTTCGTGGCCGTGGCCATCAATCTCATCGAGCAGCTGGAGGCCCTCACCCCGCCACCGGAGGAGGAGCTGGCGCTCGACTGAGACGCCGCACCGGCACACTTAACTTTTGTTATTCCCCGCCGGCTGGCAGGGCTTATAAGATGGCCATCTGAACCGGATTGGAGAGTTGGAGATGATCACTTTCGACGAATTGAACGCTCAGAATCACAAGATCACGGAGCTGTCCAACGTGCTCGGCCTGCTGCTGCAGGACCGTTCCATGTGCGACAACGAGGTCACCGTGGAGCTGTTCTTCCAATACGTGGAGCTGGTCAAGAAACACCTCGACCTGGAGGACAAGCACCTGTACGCCAACCTGCTGGCGCAGAAGGACCGGGCCATCAACCAGACGGCCAACCGTTTCATGTCCGGCTCGGCGGAGATCAAGCGCGTGTTCGACCAGTACCTGCGCAAGTGGTGCAAGCACCGGCATCTGGCCATCAAGAACCACGACCAGTTCGTGAAAGAGACCGAAGAGATGTTCCAGCTGGTGCTCAACCGCATCATCGACGAGACGGAGCACCTCTATCCGCTCATCCGCGAGGTGCGCGGCGACGCCAAGGTGGCCGCCTGAGACCCCACCGGATCGACGCTTCCACCGTTCGACCCGCGCCGAGGCCCATCCCGCCGCGGGTCTCTTTTGGCCTGCGCGACGGACGCGCTACCATGGGGCGGCCCGCCCACCCCCGGAGCGCCGCCATGCTGGAATATGTATTCTTCAATCGCGCCGTGGCCGACGAGTTCCTGACCGCACTGGCCGAACGCGGCATCACGGCCCAGGAGGGACGCGAGGCGGTGGAGGAGGCCATCCTGATTGGCATCGGGGAGGTGGACGACGACACCTGGGACGCTCTGGACGCGCTGTACGAGACGCTCAGCGAACGCGACCAGGCCCTGCTGGAGGCGGAGGCGGACAGTCCCGACGCCGTCCACACCGCCGGCATCTATCTCACCCTGTCCGACGGGCGGCGCTCCATCGCCCGGGTGGAGCCAGCGGTGGTGAACCGCATCCTGCAGGTGCTCAGCATGGAGGAGTTCGAGCGGTTCGTGGACGAGATCGTGCGCGCCGTGGAGACACCCAACACCGATCCCCTCTGCAAGCGACGGGACTGACTGCCACGACCCAAGGAACCCTCAGGAATCCTTGCGCGAGGTGCGCTTCCAGGCCACGCCGCGGCGCGCCGCGCGCAGGATGCGCGAGAAGTTCATGAGCTTCCACAGCATGTAGAACGGCGCCGACAGCAGCGCTTGCCAGTCGCGCCAGGTAGCCCCGCCCAGCCACATGGCGGCCAGCACGTGCACCACCACCAGCCCCAGCGCGAGGCCGGCGTAGGCCGGCAGCCAGCCACTGCCCACGAACAGCAGCGCCACCAGCAGCAGCACGTGGTAGGTGAGCGGCAGCAGCAGCAGCTCCAGGGCCGGCTCCAGCAGGCGCGGCCGGGGGCCGAACAGGGCGTCGCGCAGCAGCCCCGGCACCTGCGCGACGCCCTGTTCGGC
>JALVPS010000085.1 GCA_027031685.1 Gammaproteobacteria bacterium
GGTCCGCGGCAGGCGCGGGCGGCGGCCGAGGCCCGGCGTGCCGCGGACCTGGCCGAGGAGCACTACCGGCGCGGCCTGACCGACATCCTCACCCTGCTGGACAGCCGCCGGCGCGCCTTCGACGCCCGCAGCCGGCTGCTGCAGGTGCGCCGCGCGCGGTTGCAGAACCGCATCGACCTGTACCTGGCCCTGGGCGGCGACTTCACCCCGCCCCGGGAGGCCGGGCCGTGAGGCGCGCCCCGGGATTCCTGCTGCCCGTGGCGGTGCTGGCCCTGGGCGGCCTGCTGGCCTGGCTCATCGTGGCCAGCGCGCCGCAGGCCGAGCGCCGCCCGAAAGAGCGCCACCCGCCGCTGGTGGAGGTCATCACCCTGCAGCCGCGCCCCTGGACGCTCACCGTGACCAGCCAGGGCACGGTGGCCCCGCGCATCCAGACCACCCTGGCGGCGGAGGTAGCCGGACGCATCCAGCACGTGGCCGATGCCTTCCGCGCCGGCGGCTTCTTCGCGGCCGGCGAGCTGCTGCTGCGCATCGACCCGCGCGACTACCGCAACCAGGTGACCATCGCCCGCGGCGAGCTGGCCAAGGCGCGCCTGGCCCTGGCCGAGGAGGCCGCGCGGGCCCGCCAGGCGCGCGAGGACTGGCAGCGGCTGGGCCAGGACGGGGAGCCCGATCCGCTCACCCTGCGCCAGCCGCAACTGGCCAGCGCGCGCGCCGCGGCGGCCGCCGCCGAGGCCCGCCTGCGGCAGGCCGAGCTGGACCTGGCCCGCACCGAAGTGCGCGCCCCCTTCGCCGGGCGCGTGCTGGAGCAACAGGCCGACGTGGGCCAGTACGTGCGCCCCGGCACGCCGCTGGCCACGGTGTATGCCACGGACGCCGTGGAGGTGCGCCTGCCGGTGCCGGCGCGCGCCCTGGGCCGGCTGGACCTGCCGCGGGAGGGCGGTCCCGGCCCGGCCGTCACCCTGCACGCCCGCCTCGGCGGGCGGGACTGGACCTGGCAGGGGCGCATCGTGCGCAGCGCCGGCGCCCTGGACAGCCGCACCCGCGAGCTGCTGCTGGTGGCACACGTGGACCACCCCTTCGCCGCCGACCCGTCCGGCCGCCCGCCGCTGGCGCCCGGCACCTTCGTCACGGCGCGCATCGCCGGGCGCCGGCTGGCGCGGGCCTTCGTCATCCCGCAGGCCGCCCTGCGCCACGGCGAGGAGGTGCTGCTGGCCCGCGACGGCCGCCTGCAGCGCCGCCGCGTCACCGTGCTGCAGGCCACCGACGACGACCGGGTGGTGATCGCCGAGGGGCTGGCGGCCGGCGAGCGGCTCATCGTCTCGCCCCTGCCCTGGGTGGCGGACGGCATGCCCCTGCGCGTGCGCGCAAGGCAACCGGACGACGGAGAGACCACGCCATGAACGCCGCCAGACGCCGCGCCATCTTCGAACGCCTGCGGGCGACCAACCCCCACCCCACCACCGAGCTGCGCTACCGCACGCCCTACGAGCTGCTGGTGGCCGTCATCCTGTCCGCCCAGGCCACCGACAAGTCGGTCAACCAGGCCACCGAAAGGCTGTTCCGCGTGGCCAACACCCCGGAAAAGATGGTGGCCCTGGGCGAGGAGGGTCTGAAGCGCTACATCAACCGCATCGGCCTGTACAACAACAAGGCGCGCCACATCATCGCCATGAGCAAGATCCTGCTGGAAAAGTACGGCGGCCGGGTGCCGGAGCGGCGCGCCGACCTGGAGGCCCTGCCCGGCGTGGGGCGCAAGACCGCCAACGTGGTGCTCAACACCGCCTTCGGCCAGCCCACCATCGCCGTGGACACGCACATCTTCCGCGTCGCCAACCGCACCGGGCTGGCGCGCGGCAAGACGCCCCTGTCGGTGGAGAAGCAGCTGCTCAGGGTGGTGCCGGCCGAGTTCCGCAAGGACGCCCACCACTGGCTCATCCTGCACGGGCGCTACGTGTGCACCGCGCGCCGGCCCAAGTGCGGCCAGTGCATCATCTGCGACCTGTGCGAGTCCGAGGCCAAGACCGCCCCCTGCCCGCCGCCGCCCGAGGCGCCCGCCGCCTGAGCCATGTACAGCGCCGACCGCGACGCCTACCGCCGCCAGTTCGTCACCGCCTTCCAGCGGCACCGCGCCGGCGCACCCCTGGCGCCGCTGGAGCGGCAGCTGGTGGCCGTCATCCTGGAACACCCCGAGTACCACGACCTGCTGGCCGACCCGGAGCGGGCGCTGGGCGCCAACTTCCCGGTGGAGGCCGGGCAGACCAACCCCTTCCTGCACATGGCCATGCACCTGACCATCCGCGAGCAGGTGGCCACCGACCGGCCGGCCGGCGTGGCCGAGGTGTTCCGCCGCCTGGCGGCGCGCGGCGACCCGCTGGCGGCCGAGCACGCCATGATGGAATGTCTGGGCCGCGTCCTGTGGGCCGCGCAGCGGGGCAACACCCTGCCCGATGAAGGGGAATATCTGGATTGCCTGCGCAAGCTGCTGTAATCCGGGAAGGATCTGCCGGCCGCTGCATCCGTCCCGGCGGGCGGCCCGTATGATCCAGTGACTCGACGCAAAACCGCGTGCTTTTTCACCCTGCCCCCGGGCAGAAACCGACCACCCAAGGAGACGAGTAATCCATGTCCAAGCAGTCAAAGACCATGAAACCCCTGGCCCTCGCCATCGGCACCACCCTGGCCGGCACCGTCATCGGCCTGTCCGGCGCCCAGGCGGCCACCAGCAACCCCTTCGCCATGAGCGAGCTCTCCTCCGGCTACATGGTGGCCGACATGGAGGGCAAGTGTGGCGGCAACATGAAGGACGCGGCCAAGAAGGACGCCGAGGGCAAGTGCGGCGGCAACATGAAGGAAGAGGCCAAGAAAGACGCCGAAGGCAAGTGCGGCGGCAACATGAAAGGCGAGGCCAAGAAGGACGCCGAGGGCAAGTGCGGCGGCAACATGAAGGAAGAGGCCGCCAAGAAAGGGGCCGAGGGCAAGTGCGGCACCGGCAAGTGCGGGGGCAACAAATAGGCATCCGGCCCTCCCCGGCACGTTCCCCCCGCGTGCCTGATTTGGCGGGCCGCCCTGGCCCGCCATCCTTTGCTTTCCGCCCCCGGAGGTCCGCATGACGACCACCCCTGCCCCCCATGGCGCCGGACTCGGCCTGCGCCGTGAATTCCTGGACGAGCTGATCGCGCGCGACGGCGCCGGCGTCGACTTCCTGGAGGTGGCGCCGGAGAACTGGATCGGCGTGGGCGGCGTGCTGGGCCGCAAGCTGAGCGCCCTCACCGAGCGCCATCCCTTCGTGCTGCACGGCCTGTCACTGTCCATCGGCGGCCCCGGCCCGCTGGACGAGGAGCTGGTGCGCGACGTGCGCCGCTTCATGGACGCGCACGGCATCGACATCTACAGCGAGCACCTGAGCTACTGCTCGGACGACGGCCAGCTCTACGACCTGCTGCCCATCCCCTTCACCGAGGACGCGGTGCACCACGTGGCGGCGCGCATCCGGCGCGTGCAGGACCTGCTCGGCCAGCGGCTGGTCATCGAGAACGTGTCCTACTACGCCGCTCCCGGCGCGGAGATGAGCGAGCTGGAGTTCATCAACGCCGTGCTGGCCGAGGCCGACTGCGGCCTGCTGCTGGACGTGAACAACATCTACGTCAATTCCGTCAACCACCGCTACGACGCCGAGGCCTTCCTGCGCGGCCTGCCGCCGGAACGGGTGGTGTACGGCCATGTGGCCGGCCACTACGACGAGGCCGAGGACCTGCTGGTGGACACCCACGGCGCCGACGTCATCGACCCCGTGTGGCGCCTGCTGGCGGTGGCCTACGAGCACTGCGGCGTGTTCCCCACGCTGGTGGAGCGCGACTTCAACATCCCGCCTCTGGACCACCTGCTGCAGGAGGTGGCCACCGTGCGCCGCCTGCAGGCGGCCGCCAGCGGCCAGCCGCAACGGAGCCAGGCCCATGGCTGAGCCGACCGACTTCCGCGCCCGCCAGTACGCCTTCGCGGCCCACATCCGCGACCCGGCCGCCCATCCGGCGCCCGCCGACGTGCCGGACGCGCGCATGAAGGTGTACCGCGAGCTGCTTTTCAACAACATCCGCGGCTTTCTGGAGAACGGCTTTCCCGTGCTGCACGGCCTGTACGAGCCGGCCGCCTGGGAGCGGCTGGCGCGCGCCTTCTTCGCCGGCCACCGTTGTCGCACGCCCTACTTCACCCGCATCGCCGAGGAGTTCCTGCAATTTCTGCAGGACGAGTACCGCCCCGGCCCGGACGATCCCCCCTTCCTGCTGGAGCTGGCCCACTACGAGTGGGTGGAGCTGGCCCTGTACATCGCCGAGGATGCGCCCCTGCCGGACGACATGGACCCGCACGGCGACCTGCTGGCCGGCGCGCCGGTGCTCTCGCCGCTGGCCTGGCCGCTGGTGTACCGCTGGCCGGTGCACCGCCTGGGGCCCGACTACCGGCCGGCGAGCCCGCCCGCCGAGCCCACCTATCTGGTGGTGTACCGCGACGCCGGGGACACGGTGCGCTTCCTGACCGTGAACGCGGTGGCGGCACGCCTGCTGCAGCTCATACAGGAGGACAGCGGCCGCAGCGGCGAGGCCCTGTTGCGGCAGATCGCCGCCGAGCTGCAGCACCCCGATCCCGATCTGGTGGTGCAGGGCGGCCACCAGACCCTGCTGCGCCTGCACCGCGCCGGCGTGCTGCCCGGCACGCGCCCCGCCTGAGCCCGTCCCGCGCCGGCGGGCCGGTGTGCTTTTCCCCGGCCGCCGGCCGTCCCATACTGGCGCCATGCGCCGTCCCGCCCCGCTCCGCCACCGCCCGGAACTGGCCTGGGCCCTGTACGACTGGGCCAACTCGGCCTTCGCCACCGTGGTGCTGGCCGGCTTCTTCCCCCTGTTCCTGCGCGACTACTGGGCCGCCGGCCAGCCCGGCGCGCGCATCACGCTGGCCCTGGGCACGGCCAACGCGCTGGCCAGCCTGGTCATCGTCGGGCTGGCCCCGGCCCTGGGGGCCATCGCCGACCAGGGCGCCTGGAAGAAGCGCTTTCTGGCCACCGGCGCGGCCCTGGGCATCGCCGCCACCCTGGCCCTGTATTGCCTGTCCGCCGGGCAGTGGGTGGCGGCCCTGGGCCTGTTCGTCACCGCCACGGTGGGCTGGATGGCGGCCAACATCTTCTACGACGCCCTGCTGCTGGACGTGACCGCGCCGGCCCGCTACGAGCGCGTGTCGGCGCTGGGCTTCGCCCTGGGCTACTTGGGCGGCGGCCTGCTGTTCGCCGCCTGCGTGCTGCTCACCCTGCGCCCGGCCTGGTTCGGCCTGGCGGATGCGCCCGCCGCCGTGCGCCTGTCCTTCCTGCTCACCGGCCTGTGGTGGCTGGCCTTCTCGCTGCCCCTGCTGCGCCACGTGCGCGAGCGGCGCCGCCATCCGCCGCGCCCGCCGTGGGCCACCGCGCGGGCCGGCTTCACGCAGCTGGCGCGCACCCTGCGCCACCTGCGCGGCGAGCGGGCGGTGTGGTGGTTCCTGCTCGCCTACTGGCTGTACATCGACGGCGTGGACACGGTGATCCGCATGGCGGTGGACTACGGCCGCGCGCTGGGCTTCGACAGCGGCGGCCTGGTGCTGGCCCTGCTGCTCACCCAGTTCGTGGGCTTTCCGGCCGCCCTGACCTTCGGCCGGCTGGGGGCGGCCTGGGGGGCGCGGCGCGGCATCCTGCTGGGGCTGGCCGCCTACGGGGGCATCACGCTGTGGGCGGCGCGCATGGCGGCCGCCTGGGAGTTCTATGCCCTGGCGGTGGCAGTGGGGCTGGTGCAGGGCGGCGTGCAGGCCCTCAGCCGCTCGCTGTACGCGCGCCTCATCCCGGCCGACAAGGCGGCCGAGTTCTTCGGCTTCTACAACGTGCTGGGCAAGTTCGCGGCCATCCTGGGGCCGCTGCTGGTGGGCTGGGTGGGGCTGCTGTTCGGCAGCCCGCGGCTGGGCATCCTGTCGCTGCTGCTGCTGTTCGGCGGCGGCGCTTGGCTGCTGTGGCGCCTGCCGGCGGCTCAGTCGCCCAGCGGCGGCAGGGACCTGAGATAGACAATGATGGCCCGCTGGTCGGCCTCGCTGAGGTGCGCCAGGCCGTAGTCCACCACGTCGGCCATGACGCTGCCCACGTAGTCGCCGTCGGGCAGCATGCCGGTCTGGAAGAAGTCCAGCAGGTCGGCCTCGCTCCAGCGGCCGATGCCGGTGCGCCGCGCCGGGGTGATGTTGGGCACCGCCTCGCCCTCCGGCCCGTCCGGGTTGCCGGCCAGCCAGCGGTCACGGCGCAGCCCGCCCAGGGCGTCGCGCGGCGTGTGGCACTCGCCGCAGTGGGCCACCGCCTGCACCAGGTAGGCGCCGCGATTCCACTGCGCGCTGCGCGTGGGGTCGGGATGGAACGGGCCGGGCCGCAGGTAGAGTGCCTTCCAGGGCACCAGCAACGGCCGCGCCAGCCACCACGGCCGCTCGTGGGGCGGCGAGGCACGGCGCACGGCCGGCACGCTGCGCAGCCACACCCACAGGGCGCGCAGGTCGGTGTCGGTCATGCCCGTGTAGCTGGTGTAGGGGAAGACGGGGTAGAGGTGGCGCCCGCCCGGCCCCACGCCGTAGCGCATGGCGCGCAGT
>JALVPS010000086.1:0-4701 GCA_027031685.1 Gammaproteobacteria bacterium
CGGCGCCGCCGACGACGGCATCACCCTGCCCATCCCCCTCGGCCTGCTGCCGCAGATCGACGCCGACCGCTGCGAGTGGCTGGTGCCCGGCCTGCTGGCCGAGAAGCTGACCGCCCTCATCAAGTCCCTGCCCAAGGCCCTGCGCCGCCACTTCGTGCCCGCCCCCGACTACGCCCGCGCCCTGCGCGAGCGCCTGACCCCCTACGCCGGGCCGCTGCTGGCCGCCGTCACCCGCGAGCTGGCGCAGATGACCGGCGTGACCGTGCCGGCCGACGCCTGGGACCTCGAGCGCCTGCCCGACCACCTGCGCATGCGCTTCGAGGTGCTGGACGGCGACGGGCAGGTGCTGGCCGCCGGGCGCGACCTGGCGGCCCTGCGCGCGCAGCTGGCGGAGGCCAGCGCCGCCAGCCCGCCGCCCCCGGCGCAGAGCGACTTCGAGCAGAGCGACCTGACGCGCTGGCCGGCCGAGCCGCTGCCCGAGTGGGTGGAGGTGGAAGAGGCCGGCTACAGCATCCGCCGCTATCCGGCCCTGGTGGACGCCGGCCGGCACGTGGACCTGCGCCTGCTGCCGGACGCCGAGGCCGCCGCGGCGGCCCATGCCGGCGGCGTGCGCCGCCTGCTGCGCCTGCAGCTCAAGGACGAGATCCGCTACCTGGACCGCCACCTGCCGGACATGGCCCAGCACTGCCTGCGCTTCGCGCCGCTGGGCGACTGCCGCGGCCTCAAGGACGACCTGCTGCAGGCCGCCCTGCAGCAGGCCTTCCTGGACGGCCAGGCCCTGCCGCGCAGCGCCAGCGAGTTCGACGCCCTGCTGGCGCGCGGCCGGCTCCAGCTGGTGCCGACGGCCACCGCCCTGGCCGAGCTGCTGGGCGAGCTGCTACCCCTGTGGCAGGACATCCGCAAGCGCCTCAAGGGCAACCTGCCCCTGTCGTGGATCGAGGCGGCGGCCGACATCCGCCAGCAGCTGGACGCCCTCATCTATCCCGGCTTCCTGCTGGCCACCCCGGCGGCGCGCCTGCGCCACCTGCCGCGCTACCTGCGCGCCATCCAGCGCCGCCTGGACAAACTGTCCGCCGCGCCGGACCGCGACCGGCTGCGGCGGGTGGAGATCCAGCCCCTGGTGGCGCGCTTCCAGGCCCTGCCGGCGGCGCGCCAGGCCGAGCCGGGCTATGCCGAATACCGCTGGCTGCTGGAGGAGCTGCGCGTGTCGCTGTTCGCCCAGGAGCTGGGCACGGCGGAGAAGGTCTCCCCCAAGCGGCTGGAGCGGCTGTGGCGGACGCTGGCCGAGGCGGCTTGACCGCCGTCAAGGCCAGGCAGGGGCAAAACGGGGATCATCGGCAGCCATACTGTCCACCGCAACGATCAATCGAGAGGAGACTTCCCATGAAAAAGGTCACCCTGCTGATGGCCGCCGCCGCTCTCGCCGCCAGCTCGCTGGCCATGGCCGACGGCGAGGCCCTGGCCAAGAAGAACAACTGCCTGGCCTGCCACAACGTGGAAGGCAAGAAGGTGGGCCCGTCCTTCAAGGACATCGCCGCCAAGTACAAGGGCAAGATGGATGCCGCCACCATGGCCAAGGCTATCCAGAAGGGCAGCTCCGGCAAGTGGGGCGGCATGCCCATGCCGCCGCAGGCGCAGGTCTCCGACACCGACGCCAAGGCACTGGCGGAGTGGATCCTGTCCCTCTGAGCCCGCCCGCGCGGCCGGCCTCCCGCCGGCCGCCGCTTTGTCCCGCTAGCCGCTCCTGCCCTACAATGCCCGCCAGGACGACAACGACACGGGCATGGCACTCCCTCTCCCCTTCACACCCTTCCTCGACTGGATCGACCATCATGCCACGCTGCTGACCTGGCTGGCCGGGCTGTCGATACTCACCTTCGTCGGCTCGCTGGTGCTCATCCCGTGGCTGATCCTGCGCATCCCGGAGGACTATTTCACCAGCGCACACCGCAAGACCAGCCGCCTGCACCGCCAGCACCCTGTCGAATATTTCCTCATCCGCCTGGGCAAGAACCTGCTGGGCGTGACGCTGGTGCTGGCCGGCCTGGCCATGCTGGTGCTGCCCGGCCAGGGCATCCTGGCCATCCTGGCCGGCATCACGCTCACCGACTTCCCGGGCAAGTTTCGCCTGGAGCGCTGGCTGATCGAGCGGCCGGCCATCTACCAGGCCGTCAACTGGATACGCCGCCGCGCCCATCGCCCGCCGCTGCGGCGGCCGGCTCCGGAATGAACCGGCGTCCCCGCCTGCCGCTGGCCGTGGCCGCCGCGCTGTTGCTGAGTGCCTGTGCCGGCCCCGCCCTGCACGGACCAGACCAGGGCGGCGCCGGACACGCCGCCACCGAGCACGCCGTGAACGCCTATTGGCGCCACCGGCTGCTGGCCTACCATCGTGCCCATGCCGGCATGCCTTGGCGCTACGGAGGCACCGGTCACGATGGCACCATCGATTGCTCCGCCTACGTGCGCAATGTGTACCGGGCCGTGTTCGGCGTGGGCACGGAGGCGATGCCGCGCACGGCGGCCGCGCTGGGAAACACCGGCCGGCGACTGCGCCGCGGCGAGCGCCCACGGCCCGGCGATCTGCTCTACTTCCGTGACCGGGGCAACGCACACGCCGGCATTTACGTGGGCGAAGGGGAATTCATCCATGCCAGCGTGCGCCGGGGCGTCACCCGAGACCGGCTGGCGGGGTACTGGGCGCGCCGTCTGCGTGCGGTGCGCCGGTTGCCCGGATTGCCCCCGGCGCCGCCCCGCTGAGGCCCTTTCCGCCGCGCCCAGACGGCAGGAAGGCCGCGCGAGGCGGCCTTCCGAAGGACAGCAGACGGTGGTCGGCCTACTTGGGATTGACCCCCAGCGCCTCCAGCGTGCGTACCGTGAGATAGCGGCTGACAGGCAGGCCGTTCTTGCGCTGGAAGGCCTGCACGGCCTGGATGGTCAGATGACCCACGACACCGTCGATGGGCCCCTTGTACAGGCCCAGGGCCTTCAGCTTGCGCTGGATCTCCATGACCTTGGCACGGGTGGTGTTGGTCTCGCAGAGGATCTCGCGCCACTCCATACGGCCATCGGAGACCTTGACCCGCTTGGTAATGGTCTTGTAGACGGGCGGGATATTGATGCGCCGCACCTTGGGCGGCTCGACCATCTTGACCACCTTGACGGTCTTGTACACCGCCGGCACCTTGATGCGCCGCACCTGCGCGGGCTTGTCCACCACCTTTTTGGTGATGGTCTTGTAGACGGGCGGGACACGCACTTCCTTGGTGGTGGGCGGCTCGACCATCACCCGCTTGGTGATGATCTTGTACTTGGGCGGCACCTCGATCAAGCACATGATCTCGCCGGTGGCCTCGTCGATGCGCTGGATGGGACCACGCCCCTTCTTCCAGGTGGTATAGCCCGGCTGCACGAGCACCTTCTCGGTGACGGTCTTGTACTTGGCCGGCACGGGCACCAGGCGAACGGAGGCCTCCTTGACCAGGACGCGCTCGGTGACGGTCTTGTAGGTGGCCGGGATGACTTCCAGCCGCTCGGTCTCCTCGCGGACCAGGATGCGCTCGGTG
Organism: Gammaproteobacteria bacterium; assembly: GCA_027031685.1. Classification (GTDB taxonomy): domain Bacteria; phylum Pseudomonadota; class Gammaproteobacteria; order UWMA-0217; family UWMA-0217; genus JALVPS01. The sequence continues at coordinate 3,564 of JALVPS010000086.1, forward strand.
GTGGTCTCGTACTTGGCCGGGATAATCTCCAGGCGCTCACCCTCGCCCCGGGCCAGGACCTTCTCGGTGACGGTCTTGAACTTGGGCGGAATCCAGATGCGTGCGTAGCACTCGCCGGGCTTGGCGTTGGGCGGCAGCAGCGGGCTGGTATCCATGGGCGGCTGCGGCTCGGGCGCGGGCGGGGCGGCCTGCGCCTGCTGACTGAGCTGGGCCTCCTTGGCCCGCAGGGCGGCCTCACGCTCCTGCAGCGCCTTCAGCTTGGCCTCGTACTCCTTTTCAGCCGCCGAGGGACCCGCCGCCGTGGTGGTTTTTGTGGTTGAACAGGCACCGGTCAACGCAACCAGAAGCGCCATGGATGCGGCGGTGGTGAACTTTCCAATCTTCATCAGGTGTATCCCCCCTTGTCAGGAATAACGATGGATTCGAGGCGAGAATATAGCAGAAAATGTGAACTGTGTTGTAAAAAATTATCACTAACACGCTGTCCCGCAACACTAATTTCTGCGGGTGCAGATCAGGTCACGACAAACGGCAGGCGATGTGCTAGAAGAAGGGGTTGCCCCTTTTGTCCGCCATGCAGCACCTGTGGTCGGCGCCCGCCGACCGCCCGGCGGGCACGGGGACACCGACACCCTCCGCGACGCGCTCCGGGATCGCAGCGCCGCGGATGTCTCTGCGCCGCAACTGTTGCGCTGACACAACAAGCCCGGTCGGGAAGGGGCCGGTTACCTCCTCAGGGACTCGAGCAGGCGGCGCAGGCCGTCCTCGTCGCCGGCCACCAGCAGGCGCGCCTGCTGCGGCCAGCTCTCCACATTGGCCATCGCAAAGCGCGAGCCGGCCCGCTCCAGCACGGCGCGCAGCTCCTCCGCCGGCGTCTCGGCCAGACGGCCCAGCGAGTCGATGCCTGCCTCCGCCAGCACCGTGGCGATCTTGGGACCGATGCCGGACACCGCCTGCAGCGAACGTGGATCGCCTGGCGCGGCAGCCGGTGCCGGTTCGGGCTCCGGTTCGGGCTCTGGCTCTGGCTCTGGCTCTGGCTCTGGCTCTGGCTCTGGCTCTGGCTCTGGCTCTGGCTCTGGCTCTGGCTCTGGCTCTGGCTCTGGCTCTGGCTCTGGCTCTGGCTCTGGCTCTGGCTCTG
>JALVPS010000086.1:4801-6607 GCA_027031685.1 Gammaproteobacteria bacterium
GGCTCTGGCTCTGGCTCTGGCTCTGGCTCTGGCTCTGGCTCTGGCTCTGGCTCTGGCTCTGGCTCTGGCTCTGGCTCTGGCTCTGGCTCTGGCTCTGGCTCTGGCTCTGGCTCTGGCTCTGGCTCTGCAACGCTGGCCTGTTCGGCGGCCTGTTGCAAGTGGGCCACGCGGGCCGACAGGTGCGACAGCTCGCGCTCCTTCTCCTGCAGGGAGTCCCTCAGCCGGTTGATCTCGGCCTCGCAGTCACGCCGCGCCGCGGCCAACCGGTCGGCATTGGCGCGCTCCTGGCGGGGCTGCCACCAGAAGGTGTACAGCAGCCATTCCACGATCCACGCCACCCCCACTCCGAGCAAAAAGGTCGCCATGACGCACCCCCCTCGTTTTGCTAGCCAGAAAGGAACATGGACACATTGTAGCGCAGACAGGGATGGGCAAGCGCTTGACGCATATCAGCCATCGGCCAGCCGGCGGCCGCTCAGCCCAGCCACACGGCCAGCCAGACGCCCACGGCCAGCAGGATGGCGAGCAGCACGGCGGCGGAGGCCTGGTCCTTGGCCCGCCCGGAGAGGGGATGGGACTCGCTGCCGATGCGGTCGATGGCCGACTCCACCGCGGTGTTGAGCAGCTCCACGACCATCACGAACACCACCGCGCCCAGCAGCGCCGCCAGCTCCAGAGCCGAGTCGGCCAGCCACACCGCCAGCGGCACCAGCACCGGCAGCGACCACACCTCCAGGCGGAAGGCCTCCTCGTGGCGGTAGGTGGCGGCCAGGCCCTGCAGGGAGTAGCGGAAGGCACTGGCCAGCCGGCGCAGGCCGCGTTGCTGCTGGAAGGTCCCGGCCACGCTCAGCCCTCCGCCGGACGCCAGCGCAGGTCCAGCTGGCGCGCCGCCTTGACCTCGTCGAAGCGCCGGTTGGGCAGGGTCCAGGGGGCGCCCTTGACCTTGTCCGGCGCCTCGCGCGCCTCGGCGGCGATGGCCTCCATGGCGGCCACGAAGCGGTCCAGCGCCTCGCGCGGCTCGGTCTCGGTGGGCTCGATGAGCAGGCACTCGGGCACCAGCAGCGGGAAGTAGGTGGTGGGGGCGTGCACGCCGAAGTCCAGCAGGCGCTTGGCGAAGTCCATGGCCGTGACGCCGTGTTCCCGGGCCTCGCGCTTGAGGGTGATGATGAACTCGTGGGTGGCGCGCCGCTGCGGGAAGGCGGGCTGGAAGCCGGCCTGGCGCAGCCGCGCCAGCAGGTAATTGGCGTTGAGGGTGGCGAAGTCGGCCACGCGTGTCATGCCCTCGCGCCCCAGCATGCGCATGTACACGTAGGCGCGCAACAGCACGCCGGTGTTGCCGGCGAAGGCCGACAGGCGACCGATGCTGTGCGGCAGGTCGCGCTCGGTGAGCCAGCGGTAGCGCTCGCCGTCCCAGTCCACCACCGGGATGGGCCGGTAGGGCAGCAGCCGCTCGCTCATGCCCACGGCGCCGGAGCCCGGCCCGCCGCCGCCGTGGGGGGTGGCGAAGGTCTTGTGCAGGTTCATGTGGATGACGTCGAAGCCCATGTCGCCGGGCCGCACCTTGCCGAGGATGGCGTTCAGGTTGGCGCCGTCGTAGTAGAGCAGGCCGCCGGCCTCGTGCACGATGCGCGCGATGTCGGCGATGCGCCGCTCGAACACGCCCAGGGTGGAGGGGTTGGTGAGCATGATGCCCGCCGTGTGCGGCCCCACCGCGGCCTGCAGGGCGGCCAGGTCCACGTCGCCATTGGCGTCGGTGGGGATCTCGCGCACCGTGTAGCCGCACATGACGGCGGTGGCCGGGTTGGT
>JALVPS010000087.1 GCA_027031685.1 Gammaproteobacteria bacterium
TCGGCGTCCACCTGGAAGGTGACGCGGATGCGCGCCGCGCCGGCCACCATGGGCGGGATGCCGCGCAGCTCGAAGCGGGCCAGCGAGCGGCAGTCGGACACCAGCTCGCGCTCGCCCTGCACCACGTGGATGGCCATGGCCGTCTGGCCGTCCTTGAAGGTGGTGAACTCCTGCGCGCGGGCCACCGGGATGGTGGTGTTGCGGGGGATGATCTTCTCTACCAGGCCGCCCATGGTCTCGATGCCCAGCGACAGGGGGATGACGTCCAGCAGCAGCATCTCGTCGTCGGGCTTGTTGCCGGCCAGCACATCGGCCTGCAAGGCGGCGCCGATGGCCACCACCCGGTCCGGGTCGATGGACACCAGCGGCTCGCGGCCGAAGAAGCGCCCCACCCGCTCGCGCACCAGGGGCACGCGGGTGGAGCCGCCCACCATGACCACCGCCTGCACCTCTTCGGGCTTCACGCCGGCGTCGCGCAGGGCGCGGCGGCAGGCGCGCACGGTGCTGTCCACCAGGGGCGCCACGCGCGCCTCGAAGGTGGAGCGGTCCAGCTCGCCCTGCCAGCGGCGGCCGTCGGGCAGCGCCACGAAGAGGGTGGTGCGCTCGGCCTCGGACAGGGCCTCCTTGGCGGCGCGCGCGTCGCGCATGATGCGCCGCATGAGGCGGTGGTCGCCGGTATCTTCCACGCCGGCCTGCTCGAGCACCCACTCGGCGATGGCCCGGTCGAAGTCGTCGCCGCCCAGGGCCGAGTCGCCGCCGGTGGAGAGCACCTCGAACACGCCCCTGTGCAGGCGCAGGATGGAGATGTCGAAGGTGCCGCCACCCAGGTCGTACACGGCGATGACGCCCTCGCCACCCTGGTCCAGGCCGTAGGCCACGGCGGCGGCGGTGGGCTCGTTGAGCAGGCGGAAGACGTTGAGGCCGGCCAGGGTGGCGGCGTCCTTGGTGGCCTGGCGCTGGGCCTCGTCGAAGTAGGCCGGCACGGTGATGACCACGCCGGACAGCTCGCCGCCCAGGCTGGCCTCGGCGCGCGCCTTGAGGGCCTTGAGGATCTCGGCGGAGACCTCCACCGGGGTGACCTCGCCGGCGGCGGTGCGGATGCGCGGCACGCCGCCCTCGCCGGGGACGAACTCGTAGGGCAGGTGGCCGGCCAGGGTCTTGAGGTCGGCCACGGAGCGGCCCATGAGGCGCTTGACCGAGGCGATGGTGTTGAGCGGGTCCTCGGTGGCCCGCGCCAGGGCATCAAAGCCCACGGTGACCGTGCCGTCGGCGGCGTAGTGCACCACGGAGGGCAGCAGGTGACGGCCCTGCTCGTCGGGCAGGGTCTCGGCCACGCCGGAGCGCACGGTGGCCACCAGCGAGTTGGTGGTGCCCAGGTCGATGCCCGTCGCCAGCCGCCGCTGGTGCGGGGCGGTGGACATGCCGGGTTCGGAAATCTGCAGTAGTGCCATTACAGGAGCTCGTCTTCCAGTCGGGCCTCGATGTCGTCCAGCTGGGCCGCCATGCGCTCGTAGAACTGCAGGCGGGTGAGGTCGTCGCGCGCCGCCGCCAGCTCGCCGGCGGCGTAATGGGCGCGGAAGCGGTCGAACAGCGCCTCGCGGGCAGCGGTCAGCTTCTCGCGCAGGGCGTCCGCCGCGGCCAGCGGGTCGTCCTCGCCGGCCAGGGCCTCCAGCCGCTCGCGCAGTTCCATCTGCGCCATGAGAAACTCGGCGTCGGCGGTGGTCTCGCTGCCGGGCGCCACGTCCATGCCGGCCAGCTCCAGCAGGTAGAAGCCCCGCTTGAGGGGGTCGCGCAGGGTCTCGTAGGCCTGATTGATCTGCGCCGACGCCTGCACCGACAGCCGCCGCGACTGGGCGTCGGCGCTGGCGAAGCGGTCCGGGTGCACCTCGCTCAGCAGCCGGCGGTAGCGTTCCGCCAGCTGCTGCGCATCGATGTCGAAGGAGACGGGCAGGGAGAACAGGTCGAAGTAGTGGGCGGTGAAGTCGATGGGCATCGCGTCAGACGCTGAAGCTCTCGCCGCAACCGCAACGATCCTTCTCGTTCGGGTTGTTGAACTTGAACCCCTCGTTGAGCCCCTCGCGCACGAAGTCCAGCTCCGTGCCGTCCAGATAGACCAGGCTCTTGGGGTCCACGACGATCTTCACCCCCCGGTCCTCGAAGACCTTGTCGTGCTCGTCCAGCTCATCGACGAACTCCAGCACGTAGGCCATGCCGGAGCAGCCCGTGGTCTTGACGCCGAGGCGCAGGCCGATGCCCTTGCCGCGCTTCTCGAGGAAGGCGCGCACGCGCTCGGCGGCCGGTTCGGTGAGCGTGATGGCCATGGCTCTCCCGCCTCAGGCGCTCTTCTTGAGTTTCTGCTGCTTGGACTGGTAGTCGCTGATGGCCGCCTTGATGGCGTCCTCGGCCAATACCGAGCAGTGGATCTTCACCGGCGGCAGCGCCAGTTCCTCGGCGATGTCGGTGTTCTTGATCTGCTGCGCCTCCTCCAGCGTCTTGCCCTTCACCCACTCGGTGAGCAGGCTGCTGGAGGCGATGGCGCTGCCACAGCCGTAGGTCTTGAACTTGGCGTCCTCGATGACGCCCTGCTCGTTGACCTTGATCTGCAGCTTCATGACGTCACCGCAGGCGGGCGCGCCCACCATGCCGGTGCCCACATCGGGGGCGGACTTGTCGAGCGATCCCACGTTGCGGGGATTCTCGTAGTGATCGATTACCTTGTCGCTATAGGCCATGACTTCTTCTCCTGGAAAGGGTTGGGATTCGGGTGACTCGGCTCACTGCGCTCAGTGCGCGGCCCATTGCACCGACTTGAGGTCGATGCCCTCCTGGTACATCTCCCATAGCGGCGACAGCTCGCGCAGCTTGTCCACCGCCCGGGTGACCAGATCGACGGTGTAGTCGATCTCTTCCTGGGTGGTGAAGCGGCCGATGCTGAAACGGATGGAGGAGTGGGCCAGCTCGTCCTCGCGACCCAGGGCGCGCAGCACGTAGCTGGGCTCGAGGGAGGCGGAGGTACAGGCCGAGCCGCTGGAGACGGCGATGTCCTTGAGCGCCATGATGAGGCTCTCGCCCTCCACGAAGGCGAAGCTGACGTTGAGGTTGTGCGGCACGCGCCGCTCGAGGTCGCCGTTCAGGTACACCGCCTCGATGCGGCTGAGGCCCGCCCACAGGCGGTCGCGCAGCATGCGGATGCGCTCGTTGTCGCTGGCCATCTCGCGGCGGGCGATGTCGAAGGCCTCGCCCATGCCCACGATCTGGTGGGTGGCCAAGGTGCCGGAGCGCATGCCCCGCTCGTGGCCGCCGCCGTGCATCTGCGCCTCGATGCGCACGCGCGGCTTGCGGCGCACGTACAGCGCGCCCACGCCCTTGGGGCCGTACACCTTGTGCGCCGACAGGCTCATGAGGTCCACCTTCAGGGTCTGCAGGTCGATGGGCACCTTGCCGGCGCTCTGGGCGGCGTCCACATGGAAGACGATCTTGCGCGCGCGACACAGCTCGCCGATGGCGGCGATGTCCTGGATGACGCCGATCTCGTTGTTCACGTGCATGATGGACACCAGCACCGTGTCGTCGCGCAGGGCCGCGGCCAGCTTGTCCAGGTCGAGCAGGCCGTTGGGCTCCGGGTCGAGGTAGGTGACCTCGTAGCCCTCGCGCTCCAGCTGCCGGCAGGTGTCCAGCACCGCCTTGTGCTCCGTCTTGCAGGTGACGATGTGCTTGCCCTTCTTGCGGTAGAAGTGCGCGGCGCCCTTGATGGCCAGGTTGTCGCTCTCGGTGGCGCCACTGGTGAACACGATCTCCTTGGGGTCGGCGTTGACCAGGGCGGCCACCTGGGCGCGGGCGCTCTCCACCGCCTCCTCCGCCTGCCAGCCGAAGCGGTGGCTGCGCGAGGCCGGATTGCCGAAGATGCCGTCACGGGTGAGGTATCCGCACATCTTTTCAGCCACGCGGTCGTCGACCGGCGTGGTGGCGGCATAATCCAGATAAATGGGCAATTTGATCGTCATGGGAATCCTCTTTCAGGGGGCGCGATCAGGCGGCCGGACGGGGAAACACGAAGTTCATGCGCCGCGCCTCTTCGTCCTGGCGGCTGGCGATCTCCTTGATCTCGGGACGGTCCACGAACTGGTCCAGCGTGATGCCGTTGAGGAAGTCGTACAGGCGCTGGCTCAGCTCCTCCCACAGCTCGTGGGTCAGGCAGCGTTCGCCGTCCTGGCAGTCGCCCTTGCCCTTGCAGCGCATCACGTCCACGTTCTCGTCCACGGCGGTGATGATCTCGGCAATGGTGATCTGCTGCGGCAGGCGCGCCAGGCGGTAGCCGCCGCCGGGGCCGCGCACGCCCTCCACCAGGTTGTGGCGGCGCAGCTTGGCAAACAGCTGCTCGAGGTACGATAATGAAATACCCTGCGTGCGGGAAATTTCCGCCAGGGTGACCGGGCCTTCCCGGTCGTGGATCGCCAGATCCATCATGGCCGTCACGGCGTAGCGGCCCTTGGTCGACAGCTTCATCAGTCTCTTCTCCTCGTCGATTCGATAACCTAGGGTTTTACTCGGGATTATTTATACAATGACCGAGTGAATTAGTCAACAATTATATTCCACCCCAACTTGTTGATTTTCAAGGACGTGAGCGAATAGCGCTCAGGGTGCGAGGGAAATTTCCGAGGAATCCTGCGGAATCGAGGTCGGACCGGCCGCCCCGGCAATGGGCCCGCCGAAGCCGTGACCCTGGCGGCGGCAGTAGTTGAGCCACTTGTAGAGGAAGCGGTTGAGGCGCCATTTGCACAGCAGGGCGCTCTCGCCGGGCTCGCGGCGCGCGTGCAGCAGCCCGCCCTGCCAGCGACAGCGGCGGCTGAGCACCTCCGCCTGCAGGGCGTCGTGGTACACGCGCAGGGTCAGGTCGGGGCGCAGGTCGCCGTTGTCCATCACGTAGGTGAGGCGCAGGGTGGTGGTGTGGCGGGTCTGCTCGGTGACGATCAGGTGCAGGGCGTGGGCGCCCGGCGCCTGAGAGACCACCTCCCCTGTGATATCTTTCAGCCCCGGACACAGGCAGCGCAGGCGTATGTAGTTCTGCTCGTAGAGCTCCATCAGCGCCGCGAAGCTGCGCGGCGCCGGGCTCTCGCACACCTTGCATGTCTCTGGCCATCGCATGGCGCGAAGCTTAGCACACGGCATCCACCACACCGGGGGACCCGATGGACCTGACCTACAACCTGATCCACACCCAACCGTTCGACGACCAGAAGCCGGGCACCTCGGGCCTGCGCAAGCCGGTCACCACCTTCCAGCAGCCGCACTATCTGGAGAACTTCGTACAGGCCATCTTCAACACGCTGCCGCGGCGCGAGGGGGCGCGCCTGGTGCTGGGCGGCGACGGGCGCTTCTACAACCGCGAGGCCATCCAGGTCATCGTGCGCATGGCGACCGCCAACGGCATCGGCGAGCTGCTGGTGGGCCAGGGCGGCCTGCTATCCACGCCGGCGGTGTCGCACCTGATCCGCAAGTACAAAACGGACGGCGGCATCATCCTCTCCGCCAGCCACAACCCCGGCGGGCCGGAGGGCGACTTCGGCATCAAGTTCAACACCCCCAACGGCGGCCCGGCCCCGGAAAAGGTCACCGAGGCCATCTACGCCGAGTCGCGCCGGCTCACCGAGTACCGCATCGCCGAGCCCTTTCCCCTCGACCTGGACACCCTCGGCGAGCGGCAAATCGACCGCCTCACCCTGCGCGTCATCGACCCGGTGGACGACTATGCCGAGCTCATGCAGTCGCTGTTCGACTTCGACCGCATGCGCGACTTCCTGGCGCGCCCCGGCCACCGCATCGCCTTCGACGCCATGCACGCCGTCACCGGCCCCTACGCCAGGCGCCTGTTCGAGGACCTGCTGGGCTGCCCGCCCGGCACGGTGCTGCGCGGCGAGCCCCTGCCCGACTTCGGCGGCGGCCACCCCGACCCCAACCTCACCTACGCCCACGACCTGGTGGCGCGCATGTTTGCCACCGACGGCCCCTTCTTCGGCGCCGCCTCGGACGGCGACGGCGACCGCAACATGATCCTGGGGCGGGGCATCTTCGTCACGCCCAGCGACAGCCTGGCCATCCTGGCCGCCAACGCCACCGTGGTCCCCGGCTACGCGCGTGGCCTGGCCGGGGTGGCGCGCTCCATGCCCACCAGCCAGGCGGTGGACCGCGTGGCCGAACGACTGGGCATCGACTGCTACGAGACGCCCACCGGCTGGAAGTTCTTCGGCAACCTGCTGGACGCCGGCCGCATCACCCTGTGCGGCGAGGAGAGCTTCGGCACCGGCTCCGACCACGTGCGCGAGAAGGACGGCGTGTGGGCAGTGCTGTTCTGGCTCAACCTGCTGGCCGTGCGCGAGCGCCCCGTGGCCGACCTCGTGCACGCCCACTGGGCCGAGTACGGGCGCAACGTGTACGCCCGCCACGATTACGAGGCGGTGGACAGCGACGCCGCCCACGCCCTCATGGACGACCTGCGCGGCCGGCTGGCGAGCCTGCCCGGCCAGCGCCTGGGCCCGCACGTGATCGGCCTGGCCGACGACTTCAGCTACACCGACCCGGTGGACGGCT
>JALVPS010000088.1 GCA_027031685.1 Gammaproteobacteria bacterium
ACTTCCCGTCCGGGCTGGTGATCTACTGGCTGGTGAACAACATCCTGAGCGTCGCCCAGCAGGCGATGATGCTGCGCAACCCCAAGAGCGCCTGACCGGCGTGCGGGCCGCGGCACCGCCCCGGCCTACGACCCCGAGCTGGACCTGCTCGACGACGGCCTGGCCAAGTACCCCGCCGGCGCGCCCGAGCTGCCGATCCGGGAGAGAACGATGGAGGTATGGCATGCGCGTTCTGGTGGCTGACATGTGGCAGGCGGATGGGGTGGCGGCGGCTGCGGTGGCGCCGTTCGTCCGTCACCGGCAGCGGTTGGCACGGCGGCACGGCATCACCGTGCGCCTGGCGCCGGTGGCCGGCCTGGTGGCCCTGCGCAGCCGGCTGGTGGTGAGCGATGCCGACGTGGTGGTGGCGCTCACCCCGTGGCACGCGGACCGGGTGCAGACGCTGGCCCTGTTCCGTGCCCTGCACGCCCGGCCGGACCGCCCGGCGCTGGTGTATCTGGACAGCTTCGACCAGTCCAGCTCGCCCTTCTTCAGCCTGCCGCCGTGTGTCGATCTGTACGTCGAGAAGCAGCGCTATCGTGACCTGGCCGACTACGGGCGGGGCGATGCCGGCGGCTTCCGCTTCGCCAACTTCGTGCACCGCCGCTACGGCGTGGCCGTGCCGCCCGGCTGGCATTTCGGTTCGCCGCTGCCGGTGGACGATCCCGCCCAGCGCCGCCCGGACATCGCGCCGGCGCGGCGTGTGCCGGGCTGGTGGCACACCATTGCCCACTTCACGGCGTGGCTGGAGGAAGGCGAGGGGCATGTGGCACGGCCGTGCCCGTGGGAGACGCGGGAAGGTCCGGCGCCCGCAGGCTGCAGAATGTGAGACACAGGGAAGGCGGACATGCAGGGATTCTGGGCAGGAAGGCCGCACGGGCAGCGCGGAAAGGGGCGAGTGGCCGCCGCCGGCAGGCGGCGTCTGGCCTGGGGGCTGTGGCTGGCGCTGCTGCCGCTGGCGGCCGGGGCGTTGCCGGTGGGCACCTTCATCAACGAGATCTACTACAACAACGTGGGGCCGGACCTCGGCGAGGGCATCGAGGTGGCCGGGCCGGCCGGGCTGTCGCTGGCCGGCTGGCAACTGGTGCTGTACGACGGCGCCACGGGTGTTCCCTACTACATGCGCGGCCTGGGCGGGACCATCGACGACGAGGGCGATGGCACCGGGGCCTTGTCCTTTCCCTTCTCCTACCCCTGGGGCATCCAGAACGGCGACCCGGACGGCGTGGCGCTGGTGGATGCCGCGGGCGGGGTGCGCCAGTTCCTGAGCTATGGCGGCAGCTTCGTGGCCCTGAGTGGCCCGGCGCGGGACCTGCGCAGCCTGGACATCGGCCGGGTGCAGCCGGACGGCTCACCCCTGAATACCTCGCTGCAGCTGGTGGGCAGCGGCCACGACTACGCCGACTTCGCCTGGCAGGGCCCGGCGCCGGCCAGCCTGGGCCGCCTCAACGACGGCCAGACACTCACGCCGGTGCCCCTGCCCAAGTCACTATGGCTGCTGGCCTCGGGGCTGGTGGCGCTGATCCTGCTGCACTGGGGGCATCACCGTTCCTGATGGGGGGCGCTAAACTAGGCCTTTTCCGCGGAGGGCCCCACCCATCGCTTCCCCACCCGACATGGAGTGCGCACGGCAGGTGCTGCGCGAGACCTTCGGCTACGACGACTTCCGCCTGGCGCAGGCCGGCGTGATCGCCGAGGTGCTGGCCGGCCGCGACGCCCTGGCCCTCATGCCCACCGGCGGCGGCAAGTCGCTGTGCTACCAGATCCCGGCCCTGCTGCGGCCGGGCGTGGCGGTGGTGGTCTCGCCGCTCATCGCCCTCATGGAGGACCAGGTGGCCGCCCTGCGCCAGCTTGGCCTGCGCGCCGCCTGTCTCAACTCCGCGCTGGACGCCGGTGAGCGGGCGGCCGTGGCCGAGGCGCTGCGGCGCGGCGAGCTGGACCTGCTCTACCTGGCCCCCGAGCGCCTGCTGGGGGAGTCCATGCTGGCCCTGCTGGGCGAGTGCCCGCTGGCCCTGTTCGCCATCGACGAGGCGCACTGCGTGTCGCAGTGGGGGCACGACTTCCGGCCCGAGTACCAGCAGCTGCGCGTGCTGGCCGAACGCTTTCCCGGCGTGCCGCGGCTGGCCCTCACCGCCACCGCCGACGCCCGCACCCGCGCCGAGATCATCGAGCAGCTGGCCCTGCACGACGCGCGCCAGTTCATCAGCAGCTTCGACCGGCCCAACATCCGCTACACCATCAGCGAGGGCGACAATGCGCGCGAGCGCTTGTGGCGCTTCATCCGCGACCGCCACCCGGAGGACGCCGGCATCGTCTACTGCCTGTCGCGCCGGCGGGTGGAGCAGGTGGCCGCCTGGCTGGGCGACAAGGGGCGCGTGGCGCTGCCCTACCACGCCGGCCTGCCGGACGCCGTGCGCCGCGCCCACCAGCAGCGCTTTCAGCGCGAGGAGGGGGTCATCGTGGTGGCCACCATCGCCTTCGGCATGGGCATCGACAAGCCGGACGTGCGCTTCGTGGCCCACCTCAACCTGCCGCGCAACATCGAGTCCTACTACCAGGAGACAGGTCGCGCCGGCCGCGACGGCGCGCCGGCCGACGCCTGGCTGGCCTACGGCCTGCAGGACGTCATCACCCTGCGCCAGATGCTGGAGAGCGGTGAGGGCAGCGAGCTGTACAAGCGCGTGGCGCGCCAGAAGCTGGACGCCATGCTCGGCCTGTGCGAGATGGCCGGCTGCCGCCGCCAGGCCCTGCTGGCCTACTTCGACGAGCCCCTGGCCGAGCCCTGCGGCAACTGCGACAACTGCCTGGACCCGCCGCCCACCTGGGACGCCACCGAGGCGGCGCGCATGGCCCTGTCCTGCGTGTACCGCACCGGCCAGCGCTTCGGCGTCCACCACGTGGTCAACGTCCTGCTCGGCAAACGGGACGAACGCATCACCCGCTGGGGCCACGACCGGCTCAGCACCTGGGGCATCGGTGGCGACCTGGACCAGAACCAGTGGCGCGCCCTGTTCCGCCAGCTCATCGCCCTCGGCTACCTGCAGGTGGATACCGAGGGCCACGGCGGTCTGCGTCTGGCCGAACGCGCCCGCCCCCTGCTGCGTGGCGAGGAGACCCTGCGGCTGCGCCAGTTCCGCAAACCCGCCCGCGCCCGCCGCCCGCGCGCCACCCCCGCGGCGGAGTCGCTGGGGCCGGACGACGAGGCCCTGTTCCAGGCCCTGCGCCGCCTGCGCAAGGAGCTGGCCGACGCTCAGGGGGTGCCGCCCTACGTGATCTTCAACGACCGCAGCCTGCTCGACATGGTGCGCCTGCGCCCCGCCGACCGGACCGCCTTTCTCCAGGTCAGTGGCGTGGGGGAACACAAGGCCGAATGCTACGCCGGCGCATTCCTCGCCGTGATCGCCCGGCACCCGGGCAACGGCTGAGCGGCCCGCCGGCACACAGGCCCATGCGTTCTCCCTGTCACCCGCCGGCAGGCCCCGATCTCTCCGCCCTTCGGTCCACTCGTCCTCCTTGAGGGCGCCCATTGCGAAGCGCCCCAGCCCCTTTGCCCGATGTCCGGGCCGCTTCCCCCTGGGGTTCTTGCCGATGGATGGTCGTGGCCCGGTGGCCTCAGGCATCCACCGTCGAAAATGGCAGGGCGCGCTCACGCCCCCCTCCGGGTCAGCTTCACGATGATATAGACCTTGGCCGGCACCAGCAGAAAGATGCCCGCCGTGAGGTAGCCGACGATGGTGAGGATGCCGCCCATGCCCCGGTTGGCGAGGTTGGTGCAGAACAGCAGGTAGAGCCCCCGGCCGGTGAGTGCCAGGCCGGCCAGCAGCGCGGTGCCCAGTACGGACATGAGCCGCACGCGGGGATGGCGGAGGTGTTTCAGCAACAGTGGGGATTCGGGTCGGGCTTGGCCACGCGGGCGCGCTTGGCGCGCGGCGGTTCGTGGCGTTCCGGCACTTCCGGCCGGCCGTGGCGCCCGCCCTGCACGGCCTCGTTCAGGGCGTGGCGGGCCAGGGCGGTGATCACGTCGACAATGGGGCAGATGGCAGAGATCCCGCCGAGGGGATGGGCGATGTGTGCCAGTGGCTCATCGCCGTTACGGGGAACCATGGTGGGCGGAGACATGGCGGCTTGGCACGGTTGGAGCGGGAGCGCAGCCTAGCGCCGCCGGAGGCGGGTTTTGTTGACCGGGGTCAAGGGGCGCGGCGACGCCTTGCCGTCAGGCGGCTCCCGTGTCGGCGCCGATGCGCGTCGCCCACTCGTGCGCCCGGCAGCGCAGGTCGGCCTCGTCCAGGGTGGTCAGGCGGCGCTGGTGTAGCAGCGGCCTGCCGGCCACCCACACGTGGGTGACCGCCTCGCGACCGGCGCTGTACACGATGGCCGAGGCGGGGTCGTAGTGAGGCGTGGTCTCGGTGCGGTCCAGGTCGATGGCGATGACGTCGGCCGCCTTGCCCGGCCGCAGCGAGCCGATCTCCTGGTCCAGCCCCAGGGCCCGGGCCCCGTGCAGGGTGGCCATGGCCAGGGCCTGTTCGGCTGGCACGGCGGTGGCGTCCCCGCTGCTGCCCTTGGCCAGCAGGGCCGCGGTGCGCAGCTCGCCGAGCATGTCCAGGTCGTTGTTGCTGGCCGCCCCGTCGGTGCCCAGGGCCACGTTCACGCCGGCCTTCAGCAGGTTGCGCACCGGGCAGATGCCGCTGGCCAGCTTGAGGTTGGACTGCGGGCAGTGCACCACGTGCACGCCGCGCTCGGCCAGCCGGGCGATCTCCTCCGCGGTGAGCTGCGTCATGTGCACGGCCATCAGCTGCGGCCCGAGCAGGCCCAGCGCGTCCAGTCGTGCCAGCGGGCGGCGACCTTGTGCCTCGACGGCCTCCGCCACCTCGGTGGCAGTCTCGTGCACGTGCATGTGCACCGGCAGCTCCAGCTCGGCGGCCAGGGTGGCGATACGCCGCAACGGGGCGTCGCCCACCGTGTAGGGGGCGTGCGGGGCCAGGGCGGTGCGCAGCAGCGGGTCGCCCTTCAGCTCGTCGAACAGGGCCAGCCCCTTGCTCAGGTACTCGTCGGCGTCGCGTGCCCAGGGAGTGGGGAAGTCCAGCACCACCAGGCCGATGCAGGCGCGCAGCCCGACCTGCTGCACATAGTGGGCGGTGACGTCCGGGAACAGGTACATGTCGTTGAAGGTGGTGGTGCCCCCGCGCAACATCTCCGCCAGCGCCAGGCGCGTGCCGTCGCGCACGAAGGCCTCGCTCAGCCAGCGCCCCTCGGTGGGCCAGATGTGTTCCCGCAGCCAGGTCTTGAGCGGCAGGTCATCGGCCAGGCCGCGCAGCAGACTCATGGCGGCGTGGCTGTGGGCGTTGACGAAGCCCGGGAGCAGGGCGTGCCCCGGCAGGCACAATTGCTGGTCCGCCGGGTAGCGGCGTTCGGCCTCTGCAGTGGGCAGCAGGTCGACGATACGCCCGGCGTCGATGGCCAGGCTGTGCTCGGGCAGGGCGCCCGCGGGTTCGATGGGCAGGACCCAGTCGGCGCTGATGAGCAGGTCGATGGCCATGGCGCAGCTCCGGTGGTGTGGTATCCGTGGTACAGCGAAGGGGCGGGATCGGATGAGATGAAAGGGAAGGGGCCCACGAGGGGCCCCTTCGGCAAGACCGCCCGGACCGTGCGGTCCGGCAGAGGGGGCTTACTGGGGGTTCACCTTGACCTTGGTGCCGGTGATCTGGATCTCGACACGGCGGTTCATGGCACGGCCCTCGCGGGTCTTGTTGCTGGCGATCGGCTCGCTCTCGCCCTTGCCGATGGCGGTGATGAGGGCCGGATTGACGCCCCGCGAGATGAGGTAGTCACGCACGGCGTTGGCGCGGCGTTCGGACAGCTTCTGGTTGTAGGCGGCGGAGCCGATGCTGTCGGTGTGGCCGGTGATCACGATCGACTTGACCTTGTCGAAGGTGCGCAGCCGCTCGATGACCCCGTCCAGGGCCTTCTTGCCCTCGGGTGACAGCTTGGCGCTGTTGAACGCGAACAGGACCTTGCCCTGCAGGGTGACCACCTCGACGGTGGGCTTGACCACCTTGGGCGGCGGGGGCGGAGGCGGCGGGGTGACCTTGGGCGCCTCGACGACCTTGGGCTTGGGTTTCGGCTTGCCGCACTCGTAGGTCCAGTCGGACTCGGTCCACCAGACGGTCTTGACGCAGTTGCCCGAGGTGTCGCGCACATTCTTGCCGCTGGTGTCGACCACGTAGCCTGCGCTCAGGGCGGGCGACACCGGGGCAATCGCCAGCGCAACCGCCGCTGCGGCCGAGAAAGTACTGATTGCACTCCTGATTTTCATAGATTTGGCCTCTGACTTGGGATTGGGACAATAAAGGTGAATCGTTTTTCGGATGGGTGGTTAACCATGGACTCTCTCGAGCAGTCGGTATCCCTGCTCAAAAGAAATCTTACGTAGCTATTTTAATACACTCCACCGATTTATCCAGCCTTGATTGCAGCTAATTTACAACACCCCGCCGACCCGGCAGGGCAGGGGCCGTATCCGGCCACCACGGTCGGGCCGGGCGGGCGGCGG
>JALVPS010000089.1 GCA_027031685.1 Gammaproteobacteria bacterium
GCCCGGCCTCGCGGGCCGCCGCCACCATGGCCTCCAGGCCCGCCTTGCCGTCGGTGGCGCTGGTGTGGCAGTGCAGGTCGCCGCGCAGGTCGTCGCGGGTGACCAGGGCCGGCAGGCGGCCGCGCTGGGCGGCTTCGATCTCCCCGCGCGCCTCGCGCAGCTCGGGCGGGATCCACGGCAGGTCCACCGCCGCGTAGACCGATTCCTCGGTCTCACCGGCCACCACCCGGCCACCGCGGAACACGCCGTACTCGTTGATCTTCAGGTCGCGATCCTGGCCCAGACGGCGCACCTCGATGTTGTGCGCCTTGCTGCCGGTGAAGTACTGCAGGGCGGCGCCGAGGCTCTCTTGCGCCACCACGCGCAGGTCCACCTGCAGACCGCTCTGCAGAATGACGGTGGCGCGGGTGGTGCCCTGCGAGACCACCTCGGCCACCTCGTCGTAGCCGGTGAAGCGTTGCATGACCGGGCTGTCCCGCTCCGCGGTCACCAGGATGTCGATGTCGCCCACCGTCTCACGGCCGCGCCGGTAGCTGCCGGCGATGACCGCCTGGTGCACGCCCGGCGCGCTGGCCAGGGCCTCGCGCAGGGGCTCGGCGTAGCTGACCGCCACGGCGCGCAGGAAACGCTGCTTCTTGGTGCGGCGCGCCGCCAGCGCCTCGAGGATCTTCTGCTCGGTCTTGGGGCCGAAGCTGGGCAGCGCGCGCAGCTCGCCGGCGCGGGCGGCGGCCTCCAGCTGTTCCACCGTCTCGATGCCGCGATCCAGGTACAGGGCCCGCACCCGCTTGGGGCCGAGGCCGGGGATGCGCAGCAGATCCTCCACCGTGGGCGGCACCTCATGGCGCAGCTGGTCGAGGGCCTTGAGGTGGCCAGTAGTGACGAATTCCGTGATCTTCCCCGCCAGATCGGCGCCGATGCCCGGCAGTTCGGTGAGATCTCGCCCTGCCTCCACCCACGCGGCCACCTCCTGGGGCAGGCCGCGCAGGGTGCGCGCGGCGTTGCGGTAGGCGCGCACGCGGAAGGGGTTGGCGTTCTCCACCTCCAGCAGGTCGGCGATTTCGTCGAAGGCGGCGGCGATGTCCTCGTTGTGGATGGGCATGGCGGACTCCGATGGCAAGGCGGTGACGCCTCTGGGATGAGATGGGGCACAGCGTCACGTGGATCAACCACCCGCGGGCGGGTCGACGCAGGGCAAGGCCCGCCCCCCACCGTGCTACATGGGGGATAGACACCAGGCAAGCGGAGGTTCCCCGTCGTGCTGGCCGGAGAGTATTGTAACCGCGAGGTGGTGGTCACCGGGCCGGCCACCTCCATCCGCGAGGCGGCCCGCCTCATGCGCGAGTTCCACGCCGGCACCCTGGTGGTCACCGAGCCGGCCGGCGACGGGCAGCGCCCGCTGGGCATCGTCACCGACCGCGACCTGGTGATCGAGGTGCTGGCCGAGGACGTGGACCTGGACGCCGTGGCCCTCAAGGACATCCTGTCCAACCAGTTGGCGACGGTGGAGGAGACCGTCAGCCTGCTGGACGCCCTGGAGCGCATGCGCGAGAAGGGCATCCCTCGCCTGCCTGTGGTGGACGGCTGTGGGCGGCTGGCCGGGCTGTTGGCCGCCGACGACCTGCCGGAGGTGGTGACCGAGCAGATGAACGACCTGGCCGACCTCATCGACCGCGAGATCCGCCGCGAACAGCATCTGCGCCCCTGAGCCCTTGCGACGGGACACACAGATTCCCGCCCGGTCGGCGCCCTGCCACGCCGCCGACGTGAACCTTGCCCTGTAGTGATGCTGGCGCTTGTCCTAGCATGCGCCTCGTTGCCCATGTGGCAACCCGCCCCCAAGGCCGCGTCCAGGGAAGCGCGCCGGTCAGGGAGCGAGCCATCTCATCTGCCCAAGCAAAGGGAACTTGCCCATGAAACCCGTCACACTCGCCTTGGCGTCCTTCGCCACGGGCCTGATCGCTGCTACTTTCCTGTTCCAACTGCAGCCACCCCGCACCGGGGTGCTGGCCGCCCACGGGGTGCGCCAGGCCACCGCGCCCATGCCGCTCACGGCCGACGCCCGGCCACTGGAGGACGAGCCGCCGGCAGCCCTGCAGCGCCGCGCCGAGTCCGGCGAGGTCGCCGCCCTGCTGGCCCTGGGCGAGCGCTACATGGCCGGCCGTGGCGTGGCGCGCGACCCGGAGCGGGCCGTGCGCCTCTATCTGCAGGCCGCCGAGCAGGGCGATGCCGAGGCCCTGTACCGCCTCGGCATGGCCTACCGCACCGGCGAGGGCGTGGGCCGCAACGACGTGGCCGCCTTCATGCTGTTCGACCTGGCCACCGCGCGCGGCCACGACGCCGCCCGGCTGGAGAAGTACCGCCTGGGCACGCGGCTGACGCCAGGACAGATCGAAAAGGCCGCCCGCCTGGGCAGCAGCTGGATGCCCGAGCTGCGGCAGGGCGAGGCGCGCGCCGCGGCCCAGCTCAACCCTTGACGACGACCATCGGCTCCAGCCGCACCAGACCCGGATACCCGGCGGCGGCCATCGCCGCCTCCCCGTCCTGGCAGGCGCCAGGCGCCTCCCTCCGCCCCACCGCGCCAGGACGAGCTGTGCACCAGGATGCCGCGCGCCACCGGCCCGTCCGTCTCCGGCCGCACGCGGTAGGCGCCGAACGGCGGGGCCGTGTGTCCATTTCTATGGACAACCGCGTCCAGCCGGTCCACCAGCAGCCGTTCCGGCCCGACTGGCGGGCAGTGGATGGTCCCCCGCTCCCGCGAGCCACCCACGCCGGCTCGGTGGCGATGGCGGCGGGCCCCAGGGCAGCCTGCCTTGCAACGCCCCCGCGTCAGCGGGCTTGCGCCCGATCAAGGCGCGATTCCCGCACCGCCGCCAGAATGCCGCCATGACCGCACCGCCTCACCCCACCCGCCGCCAGGTCCTGGCCACCATCGCCGCCGTGCTAGCACTGGCCGTGCTGGCAGTGCTCGGCTACCGCCTGCGCCCCCTGCTGAGCGGCTCGCCCGAGGCGGCGCAGCAGGTGCTGCCGGTGCCGGACTGCGACCTGCACGCCGGCCCATGCCAGGTGGCCCTGCCCGACGGCGGCCGGCTGCGTTTCGAGATCACGCCCCACAGCATCCCGCTGCTCAAGCCCCTCCAGTTGCAGGTGACCGTGAACGGCCCCACGCCGGTGCGGGCGGTGGAGGTGGACTTCGCGGGGGTGGGCATGTTCATGGGCTACAACCGGCCGCACCTCGAGCCAGCCGGCGCGGGCCGCTTCACGGGCGAGGCGGTGCTGCCCGTGTGCAGCTGGGCGCGCATGCCGTGGGAGGCGCGCGTGCTGCTGCACCGCCCGGACGGGCTGCTGGTGGTGCCCTTCCGTTTCGAGACCCGAAGGTGACCCATGTCGGAACGCCGTCTGCTGACCCTCATCATCGCCCTGGTGCTGGCCCTGGTGGCCCTGCTGTTCCTGTGGCGGCCCCAGGGGCCGGCGGAGCGCACGCACCAGGTGCTGACGCTGGCCGCACCGCCCCAGGGCGGGGACTTCACCCTGCAGGGCGCCCGCGGGCCGGTGAGCCTGCACGACCTGCGCGGCCGGCTGGTGCTGCTCTACTTCGGCTACACCCTGTGCCCGGACATCTGCCCCACCACCCTCATCGACCTGCGCCACGCCCTGGACCGCCTCACGCCGGACGAGCGCCGGCAGGTACAGGTGGTGTTCGTCAGCCTGGACCCGGCGCGCGACCCGCCGGACAAGCTGGCCGAATACGTGGCCTGGTTCGACCCCGCCTTCATCGGCGTGACCGCCGACGAGGCCACCGTGGCCGAGGTGGCCCGCCGCTACGGGGTGGCCTGGCGCATGGTGTCGGATGCCTCCGGGGCCGGCTACCTCATCGACCACTCGGCCACGGTGTACGTCGTCGACGCCGAAGGCCGGCTGGTGGACACCCTGCCCCACGGCCTGTCGCCGGAGCATATCGCCGCCCGCCTGCGCCAGCACCTGCCACGGCCCGCCAATCCCGCACCACCCGCGCGGTAGATTGTGCCCAAGGACAGTTCCTGACCATAATGCTCGGGATTTGACCCGACTGGAGTAGACAACAAGTGAGTATCGAACTGCCCCCGCGCGACGGCGATGGCTATCTGCAGGACATGAACGACTGGACCCCCGAGATCGGGCGCGCCATGGCCGAGGCCGACGGCGTGCAGATCAGTGAGGAGATGTGGGACCAGATCATGAAGGCGCGGGAATATTACGAGGAGGAGATGGTGGTGCCCCCCATCCGCAAGTTCGCCAAGTACATCGGCGTGAACCAGAAGGACCTGTTCCGGCAGTGGAACACCGGTCCCATGAAGCCCATCACCAAATACGGCGGCCTGCCCAAGCCCACCGGCTGCGTGTAGGTCGCCTACGCGAGCGGCTGAGCAGCCACAAGGCCACCGGCAACGGTGGCCTTTTTTGATGCGCCCGGCCTGGGTGCACCCCCCGCGGGCAGAAATCCCGCCACGAGCCGACCGCGACGAGTGGAGCAAAGCCCACCGCGGAAGAGGTCCGGCCGGGGAAGGGTGCGCGGCGCGTAAGCCGTGAGATCGGGTCGGGGGGCACGGCGGGGCCGCCCCTAGGGGCTCACGGCTGCGGGGCCTGCATGCGCGGTGTGCGGGGCTCGGGAATGGCGTCGGGCGGGCCGGTGAAGATGCGGTCCTGGGCGTCCTTGATGGCCTGCCAGAAGGCCTGCGCGGTGAGCAGCTTGTCGCTGTGGTGGTGCCAGCGGAACAGACTGGGCTCCTCGGTGCCGTCCTCCTCGCAGGCCTCCAGGTAGTTGAAGAACAGCTCGCCCATGCGCTCGGTCTCCCAGGGGACGGCCTTGTGCCGTTCCCGGGCGTGGATCTCGGCGGCCAGGCGGAAGTGGTGATCGCGGAAATTGACGTTCACGTCGTAGCGGCCGTTGATGATGACGGGCATGAGCGGCTCGGACCACTTGCGGTGGAAGCGGCACACGCCGGTGTTGTCGTTGATGAGCTCGTACACCATGCGCTCGACGTTCTTGCGGCCCAGCTCCTCGGGGGTGATGTAGCCGCCGCCGTAGTAGACGTAGTACTTGCCCATGATGGGCATGGGGCTGCCCATGCCGGGCACCCAGTACTGGTTGGGCACCATGTGGCCGGCCTCGCCGTTGGAGAGGAACACGGCCCGCTCCATGGGCAGCGTGTCGGGGTAGCGCTCGTTGAGCTCGTAGGCGGCCAGGCGGATGCCCTTGCGAAATAGGGCGGCGCGCTCGTCGAACAGGATGGCGTCGATGAGGGCGATACCGTAGCGGGCGTTCTTCATGCTGTCCTCGACCAGGTCGAACTCGCTGGCGTCGGCCATGAAACCCTTGAAGGCCATCTCGCTGGCGGGCGGGAAGCCGAATTCCTCGGGCGGGAACAGGCCGTCGGCGACGCATTCCATGATCCAGGCCAGCATGCCGCCCACCTGGATGGCGTCCATGCCCATGGCGTCGGCGTGGTCGTTGAGCAGCTCGGCGGCGCGCTGGTCGAACACGCCCATCTGCGGTCCCAAGGCCTGGTACGGCTCGTAGTCCTTCTTGTACTTGCCGTTCATCTTCTTGCAGGCCACCGGGCAGGGCTCGCCGCAGTGCTCGAACTGCTCGGGCTCGATAGTCTCCTCGTTGAACTGCCTCAGGTAGTGGTCGCGGATGAAGACGCGGTGGTGCTCCAGCCGTTCGTCGCGCGGGGCGAAGGTGCTGCGGTAGTTGAAGGTCATCACCTTGTCGCGCAGGTTGTTGAAGTTGGAGCCGAAGGTGCCCCCGGTCTTGATGCGCGGGTCGTAGCGGTACTTGACGGTGGCGGCCATGTCCACCTTGGAGGCCTTGTCGCCGAAGTGCTCGATGAAGTAGGCATTGGTCTCGGCCGGCTTGGGCTTGTCGGGGTCCTGCCAGTCGCCGCCGAACAGGCAGCCCACCAGGTTGTGGTGCTGCAGCAGGCGGCTGCCCATGCCGCCGCGCCCGCACCAGTCCACCACCGGCTCCATGCGCCCCTTGCGGTCCACGGTGTTGGAGCCGATGGTGCCCTCCTGGGTCTTGAGCGCCGCCGGGCCGACGGCGAAGGCGCGCCGCCGGCGCGGGTCGTAGCGCTCGCCCCAGCGGTCGAAGATGGCCTGCTGCAGGGCGTAGATGCCGATGAGCGGCTCGCCGTCCGGTCCCTCGTACTCGGCCCAGATGGCCTCGTAGTCCGGCAGCGGCTCGATGTCCACGCGCAGCGCCTTGCCGTCGTGGTGCAGCAGCAGCACGCTGGGCTGCTCGCAGCGCCCGCGCAGGCACACGTAGTTCACGCCCACGTGCTGGAAGGTGTAGGCGGCGCCGCCCATGGAGGAGATGTAGAAGCTCTCCCACTGCGGGCTGTAGCCGCAGAACACCAGGCGGCGCGTGCCGGCCACGGTGCTGCTGGCCAGCAGGCCCTCGCCAAAGGTCATGACCTCCGGGTCGGCCTTGTAGCGCTGCCAGCCGAAGTCCACCGGGCCGAGGATCTCCGCCTCGGGCGGGATGGTCTCCACGTGGAATTCGGCGCTGCCGAGGTCGAT
>JALVPS010000090.1 GCA_027031685.1 Gammaproteobacteria bacterium
GGTCGACCCCATCACCCGCGGCCCCGTGATTCGCTGAGCAGCATCGACGGCAGCAGGAGAGAACGACATGGCAAGCAAGACCGATTCCCTGAGCGGCCTGGAGGCCCCGGACCGCGTCCACTACGCCACCGGCGTGATGCTGGGCGCCGAGGACTTCCAGGCCGAGCAGGACTACCATCGCGGCCGCCTGGCGCGCGCCCTGGCCCATGCCGCCGGCTACGGCACCCTGGCCGGCCTGTTCGTGGATCACCAGGGGGCGCAGGCCGCCACCGGCGACCAGCCCGCCAGGGATGAACGCCTGCTGGTGAACCCCGGTCTGGCCATCGACCGCCTGGGCCGGCTCATCGAGGTGCCGCGGCCGAGCTGCCTGCGCCTGGCCCAGTGGTACGCCGCGCAGCCGGCCAGCGAGCTGGCCCAGGCCTGGCACGAGGCCGGCGGCGCCTGGGAGGAATCCCCAGCCGGCGTGGTGCTGGACCTGTTCATCCGCTTCGTCGCCTGCCCGCGGGGCAAGACGCCGTCCTTCGCCGGCAGCGCCTTCGACAGCTTCGACAGCATCACCGCCGCGCGCCTGCGCGACGGCTTCGCCATCGAGCCGGTGCTGCGCAAGGAGGCCGAGCCGGTGCAGCCGAGCGTGCCCTGGGACGACGTCAGCCCCGGCGACGCCGAGAGCCTGCGCAGGGCCCTCTTCGCCGCCTGGCGGGAGGGCACGGAGAACCACCGTGGCGAGGACGCCGCCCTGGAACCGCTCGACGAGCACGTCCCCGGGCAGGACCCCAGTGCCCTCCTGCTGGCCCGCGTCCTGCTGCCCGCCGACGCCCCCGTCGCCGACCAGCGCCCGGCCCGCCGCCTGGACGAGCCCGTCAAGGTGCGCAACGAGCTGCGCAACTTCGTGGTGCCGCTGGCCGCCCTGACACGCTGGCTGGACATCCCCCTGACCCCGCCAGCCGACAGCAAGTTCATCGAGGAGACAACGCCATGAACGACATCACCACCGGCCCGGGCCGCGAGCCCATCGACCTCGCCGAGCTGCACAAATGGCGCGAGAGCGGCACCATCATTACCGACGACCGGCGCCGCCGGCCCTACTGGTTCGACGGCCGCTTCCTCGACGCCGCCGCCCTCAACGCCGAGCAGAACTATTTCCTCGCCCGCCAGGCCGACTATGGGCGCGCCGCCGGCTTCGGCGTCATCCAGGGCCTCGGCGTGCAGTACCAGGGCGACCGCGCCCGGCGCGTCACCATCGCCGCCGGGCAGGGTCTCACCCCCTCCGGGGCGCAGGTGCTGCTCACCGACGAGGTGGACGTGGACCTGGCCGCGGTGGCCGAACAACAGCGTCTGGACGCCGGCTTCGGCCTCGCCGGGATTCCCGGCGCACCGGCCGCCAACCGCAGTGGCCTGTACATCCTCGCCCTGCGGCCGGTGGAGTTCAGCGCCGACCTCATCACCGCCTATCCCACCAGCCTGGAGGAACCGCGCAGCAGCCATGACGGCTCCATCGTCGAGGCCACCGCGGTGACCCTGATCCCCTACCGCGACATGGGCGCCAGCAGCGAACTGGAGCGGCGGCGCAGCCAGGTGGCGCGCGAGATCTTCTTCGAGGAGAGCCTCAAGGGCCAGCCGGAGGACGTGCTGCCGCTGGCCATGCTGGCCCTGGACCACGGCGTGATCCGCTGGCTGGACACCTTCATGGTGCGGCGCGAAATCGCCCAGCGCCAGCGCGGCGTGTGGGGCCTGGGCATCGCCCCGCGCGCCCTGCGCGCCGCCCACCTGCGCCAGTACGCCGACCAGCTCGAGGACCTGCTGGCCCGGCGTGGCAACGACGGCCGCCTCATGGCCAGCGAGCACTTCAGCGTGCTGCCCCCCGCCGGCCCCATGCCGGCCAGCGGCATCATCGCCGATGACTTCACCCACAGCTTCTTCCCCGCCGAGATGGACGTGGAGCTGAGCCTGGTGCCCGGGGACGAGCTGCCGGCCCTGCTGGAGGAGGCCATGCGGCTGCCGCCCATCGACCTGGAGGTGGACGGCGAGGCCCAGCAGGCCACCGCAGTGATGGTGCTGGTGCCGCTGCCGCGCACCCAGTTCGAGAGC
>JALVPS010000091.1 GCA_027031685.1 Gammaproteobacteria bacterium
CCCGAACAGTCCCAGCCCGAAGGCGTAGCCGAGGCGGAAGGCGTGGCCCGGCGCGGCACGCAGCCACAGGGCGAACAGGCCGGCCAGGGTGAGCCAGGCCAGCGGCCACCAGCCGAAGGGGGCAAAGGCGGGTACCTGGGCGGCACCCAGGAGGAAGGCCGCCAGCAGCGGGCCGGCGGCGGTGAAGGCGCGGTTCATGGGGGCGGCAGTATACCGGCGCCCCGGACGGGCTTCAGCCCGCCGCCACCTGCAGCGGCTGGCGGGTCACCTCCAGCAGGTGGATGCGGCGCGAGTCGGCCTTGAGCACCTTGAAGTCGAAGCCGTCGATGCGCACGTGCTCGCCGGGCTTGGGCACGTAGCCGAAGCGCGCCGCCACCATGCCGCCCACGGTGTCGAAGTCGTCGTCGGCGAAGTGCACGCCGAAGTGGGCGTTGAAGTCCTCGATGGGCGTGAGGGCCTTGACGGTGTAGTGGCCGTCGTCGCGGGCCAGGATGGCGTGCTCCACCTCCTCCACGTCGTGCTCGTCGCCGATCTCGCCCACGATCTGCTCCAGCACGTCCTCGATGGTGATGAGGCCGGCCACCTCGCCGTACTCGTCCACCACGATGGCCATGTGGTTGCGGCTGTTGCGAAACTCGTTGAGCAGCACGTTGAGGCGCTTGCTCTCGGGGATGAACACGGCCGGGCGCAGCACGTCGGCCAGGTCGAAGCGCTCGCGCTCGGCCGGGTCCATGTAGCGCAGCAGGTCCTTGGCCAGCACGATGCCGATCACCTTGCCCTTCTTCTCCGACACCACCGGGAAACGGGAGTGGCCGAACCTGCCGATGATGCGCAGCATGTCCGCCAGGGTGTCGGTATCGTGCAGGGTGACCATCTGGGCGCGCGGGATCATGATGTCGCGCACCTTCATGTCGGCCACCTGCAGGGCGCCCTCGATCATGTGCAGGATGTCGAGATCGAGCAGGCGGCGCTTCTGGGCGTTGCGCAGCAGCTCCAGCAGCTGCTCGCGGTCGGCGGGCTCACCAAGGAGGGATTTGCCAAGACGTTCCAGCCAGCCTCGATGGTCTGGCGCAGGGGGGTGGTCTTCGTTCATTCAGATCGGTAAGTGTGACACATGTTTTGAAGATAGCGACGGCGCCCGGCACTGACAAGGGCGGGTGGACGGCAAAGTTGCACTGCGTCACGCCGCGGGGCGGCGCGGGCCGACGAGCTGCCACGCCGGCGGTGTCAGAGGTGGTAGGGGTCGGGCACGCCCAGCGTGGCCAGCAGGCGCACCTCCAGCGGCTCCATGACGGCGGCGTCCTCCGGCCGCACGTGGTCGTAGCCCAGCAGGTGCAGGGTGCCGTGCACGATCATGTGCGCCCAGTGATCGGCCAGGGGCTTGCCCTGCTCGGCCGCCTCCCGGCGCACCACATCGGCGCACACCACCAAGTCGCCCAGGTGGCGCTCGTCGGGCAGGCCGGGCGGCGCCTCGAAGGGGAAGGACAGCACGTTGGTGGGCGCGTCGCGGCCGCGGAATTGGCGGTTGAGGCGGGCGCTCTCGGCCGGATCGACGATGCGCACCACCAGGGTGGCGTCCAGCTCGGGGAAGAGGCGCGCCAGCCAGTCCTCGACCTGCGCCCGGGCGGGCGCGTCCGGCGCGCCGCACACGTTCTGCCAGTCGACGCCGATCATCCCTGTCCGGCCGCGTCGTAGGCCTGCACGATGCGCCTGACCAGCGGGTGGCGCACCACGTCACGGGCAGTGAAGAAGTTGAAGCTGACGCCCTCCACATCCCTGAGGATGCGGATGACGTGGCGCAGGCCGGACTCCTGGCGCGCCGGCAGGTCGGTCTGGGTCACGTCGCCGGTGACCAGCGCCCGCGAGCCGAAGCCGATGCGGGTGAGGAACATCTTCATCTGATCGATGGTGGTGTTCTGCGCCTCGTCCAGAATGATGAACGCCTCGTTGAGGGTGCGGCCGCGCATGTAGGCCAGCGGCGCCACCTCGATGACGTTGCGCTCCATGAGCTTGTTGACCTTCTCGAAGCCCAGCATCTCGTACAGGGCGTCGTACATGGGCCGCAGGTAGGGGTCGATCTTCTGCGCCATGTCGCCGGGCAGGAAGCCGAGCCGCTCGCCGGCCTCCACCGCCGGGCGTACCAGCACCAGGCGCCGCACCTGGTCCGACTCCAGCGCCTCCACGGCGCTGGCCACGGCCAGATAGGTCTTGCCGGTGCCGGCCGGACCGATGCCGAAGCACAGGTCATGGGTCTGGATGTTGCGCAGGTACTGGGCCTGGTTGGGGCCACGCGCGCGGATCAGGCCGCGCCGGGTGCGGATGGTGACCGGCTCGGTGGGCTCCTCGGCGGTCAGCCGGGCGTCCACGCCGGACTCCTGCAGGTACAGGTGCACCTTGGCCGGCGCCAGGGCCTCGTGCTCGGTGGCCGCGTACAGGTCGCGCAGCACGCCGGCCGCGGCGGCGGTGGCGCGCGGCTCGCCGATGATGTCGAAGTGGCTGCCGAGGTTGTTGATCTCCACGCCCAGCCGACGTTCCAGCTGGCGCAGGTGCTCGTCGAACTGGCCGCACAGATTGGCCAGTCGCTCGTTGTTTTCCGGTTCCAGAATGAGGGAAAGGGTCGTGATGTCGTGGGTCAAGGTTCGAGCCGTTCAGACGGCCTGGCGATAGAGGCCCGGGGAGAGGTCCACGAACTCGCCGCGCAGCGAGTTGGGCAGGGCCTCGGTGATGCGAACGTCGGCGAACTGGCCGATGAGCCGCGCCGGGCCGGCGAAGTTGACGACCCGGTTGTTCTCGGTGCGGCCGGCCAGCATGGCCGGATCCTTGCGCGACGGACGCTCCACCAGCACGCGCTGCACGCTCCCCACCATGGCGCGGCTGATGGCGGCGGCGTTTTCGCTGAGGCGTGCCTGCAGGCACTGCAGGCGTTCCTTCTTGACCGACAGCGGCACGTCGTCGGTGTAGCCGGCAGCGGGGGTGCCGGGGCGCGGGCTGTAGATGAAGCTGAAGGAGTGGTCGAAGCCCACCGCGTCCACCAGCGCCAGGGTGGCCTCGAAGTCGGCCTCGGTCTCGCCGGGAAAGCCGACGATGAAGTCCGACGACAGGCTGATGTCCGGCCGCGCCTCGCGCAGGCGACGGATCTTGGCACGATACTCCAGCACGGTGTGGCCGCGCTTCATGACCGCCAGGATGCGGTCCGAGCCGCTCTGCACCGGCAGGTGCAGATGACTGACCAGCTCCGGCACCTCGGCGAAGGCGGCGATGAGGTTGTCGGTGAACTCCACCGGGTGGGAGGTGGTGAAGCGGATGCGGTCGATGCCGTCGATGGCCGCCACGTAGTGGATGAGCAGGGCCAGGTCGGCGGTGTCGCCGTCGGCCATCTCGCCGCGGTAGGCGTTGACGTTCTGCCCCAACAGGTTGACCTCGCGCACGCCCTGGGCGGCCAGCCGCGCCACCTCCGCCAGAACGTCGTCGAAGGGACGGCTGATCTCCTCGCCGCGGGTATAGGGCACCACGCAGTAGGTGCAGTACTTGCTGCAGCCCTCCATGATGGACACATAGGCCGTGGGGGCCTCGGCGCGGGGCTCGGGCAGGCAGTCGAACTTTTCGATCTCCGGGAAGCTCACATCCACCACGGAGCGACGCTCGGCGCGGGCCGTGCGCACCAGCTCCGGCAGGCGATGCAGCGTCTGTGGCCCGAACACCAGGTCCACGTGCGGCGCGCGCGCCAGCAGGGCCTCGCCCTCCTGGCTGGCCACGCAGCCACCCACGCCGATGAGCAGTCCCGGCCGCTCGGCCTTGAGCCGGCGCCAACGCCCCAGCAGGGAGAACACCTTCTCCTGCGCCTTCTCGCGGATGGAGCAGGTGTTGAGCAACAGCAGATCGGCCGCCGCCGGGTCGTCGACGGGCTCCATGCCCAAGCCGTCACGCAATACGTCCAGCATCTTGGCCGAATCGTATTCGTTCATCTGGCAGCCGTGGGTATGGATGTGGACTTTGCCAGTCATGGTCGCGTCGCGTCTCGATCGAAGGGCGATTTTACGTGAAGTGGCGGTTTGCAGCCATGTTCTCAACTT
This sequence comes from Gammaproteobacteria bacterium, assembly GCA_027031685.1. Lineage (GTDB taxonomy): Bacteria > Pseudomonadota > Gammaproteobacteria > UWMA-0217 > UWMA-0217 > JALVPS01. The sequence continues at coordinate 4,074 of JALVPS010000091.1, forward strand.
GCGCAAAGGGGGTTGGGCTAGAATCCGGCCCCCGTGGATCACCCGAGCCCCACCATGGATGAAACCCCCACCACCACCCAGCGGGTGGTCTTTTTGCTATTCGCCGCCCTGCTGGCCGGCCATCTGGTCCTCACACCGGTGGTAGAGAGCGCGGCAACCCACCTCCCGGCCCTCATGCTGCTCCTCAGCCTGGCCTTCGGCTGGCGCGGGTTCGGCCAGCTGAGCCGGGCGGCCTGGCTGTTGTACGGCGGTTTCCTGCTGTATTTCCTGGCCGCCCCGCTGAGCCTGCTCAACAACCAGGACTGGAGCTTCGCCGGCTGGCGCTTCGAACGCTACTACCCCTTCCTGCTCATCGTCTTCACCATGGGGCTGCTGGCCTGGCTGCGCCGCTCCCTGGTGCCAGTGCTGGTGTGGTCCAGCCTGGTAGCGGCGCTGGTGATGGCCCTCCACGCCGGCTATGAGGTGCAGGTGCTGGGCCACGAGCGCGCCGGGCTGGAGAAAGGCGCCTTTGGCCTGCTCGGCCTGTACGTCAACAACTTCGGCCATGTGGCCTACTTCTATGCCGTGATCCTGCTGGCCACCACCCTGCTGATGCCACGCACCGGTCTGCGCCTGCTGTTCCTGACCGGCGGGCTGCTGGCCTTCTACGCCGGCTTCGCCAGCGGCACGCGCGGGGCACTGCTGGGGTTCGTGGCGGCCTTCGGCACCCTGATGGGGATGTATCTGTGGCGCCTTGCGCCCAGCCGGCGCGAAGTACGGGTGGCGGTCACGGTCATGGCCGCAGTGGTGCTGTTGGGCATCCTGCTGTTCAGCCTGTCCAGCTTCTGGCACCACTACGTGAAGAGCGGCGTGGAGCAGCTGGCCCGCTACGAGGCCGGCGATGTGCATTTCAACACCGTGGCCGGACGGCTGCTCATGTGGAAGGGCAGCATGATGATCTGGCACGACCACCCCCTCATCGGCACCGGCATCGGCGATGCCTACCACGACCTCAAGGCCATGATCGCCTCCAGCCGGCTGGCCTGGGAGGGACGCGAGCCCACCTTCACCATGCACAACATCTACATGGAGGCGGTGGCCACCACCGGCGCGGTGGGGCTAGCGACCCTGCTGCTGGGCATCTTCGTCCTGCCGGCGCGCCATTTCTTGCAGGCCCTGAATGCGACGACGGCCAAGGACGACCTGTGGGGACGGGTGGCCGCGCTGGCGGGCCTGGGCGCGCTGACACTGCACGCGGTGTTCGGCCTGACGCAGTCGTGGCTGTCGCTGCGCGCCCTGCCACTGCTGCTGGTGACCCTGATAGTGCTGCTGGCCGGCACACCGCAGTTCCGGCGCACGGACCGGGGCGGCTGATCAGGCAGTGGCGGCCAGCCGCTGGCGGCCAAAGAACGTCTGCTCCCAGCGCCAGGCGTGCTCGATGATGGTGGCCAGCTCGCTGTAGGCCGGTCGCCAGCCCAGCTCCTGCCGCGCGCGGGTGCTGTCGGCCACGAGCCGCGCCGGGTCACCCGGGCGGCGCTCGCTCTCGATGACCGGAATGTCCCGGCGGGTGACGGCCCGGGCGGTGTCGATCACCTCGCGCACCGAGAAGCCCTGTCCGTTGCCCAGGTTGTAGGCGCGGCTGTCGCCCCCGGCCAGCAGGTGCTCCAGGGCCAGCAGGTGAGCCTGGCACAGATCGTTGATGTGGATGTAGTCGCGGATGCAGGTGCCGTCCGGTGTGTCGTAGTCGCTGCCAAACACGGTGATGGCCTCGCGCCGTCCGGCGGCGGCCTGCAACACCAGGGGGATCAGATGGGTCTCCGGGTCGTGGCGCTCGCCCAGCTGGCCCTCGGGGTCGGCGCCGGCGGCGTTGAAGTAGCGCAGGCAGACGGACTTGAGGCCGTGCGCCTGGTCCACGTCGGCCAGCACCTGCTCCACCATCCACTTGCTGCGCCCATAGGGGTTGATGGGGTTGCGCGGGTGCGTCTCGTCGATGGGGATGGCCTGTGGCTCACCGAAGATGGCCGCGGTGGAGGAGAAGATGAAGGCGAACACGTCGTGCTCCACCATGGCCTGCAACAGATTGACCGTGTTGGCCAGGTTGTTGCGGTAGTACTTGAGCGGCTCGCGCACCGACTCGCCCACCTCGATGAAGGAAGCGAAATGCATGACGCCGGCGAAGTCGTGTTCCCGGAACAGCTGGCGCAGCAGGCCGCGGTCGGACAGATCGCCCACCACCAGCTTGCCCCCCAGCACGGCGTCGCGATGGCCATTGGACAGGTTGTCCAGCGTGACCACCTCGTGGCCGGCGCCGAGCAGCATCTTCACCATGTGCGAGCCGATGTAGCCGGCGCCGCCTACCACCAGAATCTTCATGTTGCCCTCCCCGCATTCGTGGATCGTGTCACGCCCCGAACGATACGCCGATTTTCGGTGAATCCGAGGAATTGGTTCACCAATGGGGCCACACAACCCGCCCCGCG
>JALVPS010000092.1 GCA_027031685.1 Gammaproteobacteria bacterium
CACCTGCCGCTGTGTCCGGCCACGCTGCACGGCGCGCGGCCGGGCTATATCGACCCCGCCAAGAACCCCGACCTCGTCGGGCTAGACAGCCTGCAGATCCTCGACCGGGTGGTGAACGAATTCAGCCGGCGCGGTGGTGCTGGCCGGGGTCCCGCACTGGCTCATCTTCGTGCAGGGCGTGGGCGACCACCTGGGCGGCGACTGCGGCGGCGGCCCACAGCGCTGGTGGGGCGGCAACCTGGCGCCGCTCGCCTGCCACCCCCTCGACCCGCGCCGCATCCCGCCCGACCGGCTGGTGCTCAGCCCCCACGTCTACGGCCCCGACGTCGGCTGGCACGACGACTTCGGCCAGCCCGACTTCCCCGCCAACCTGCCCGCCGTGTGGCAGCGCGACTTCGGCTTCCTCGACGACCGCGGCCTAGCCTGGGTGCTGGGCGAATTCGGCGGCTGGTACGGCCGCTGGGGCCACACCCGCGACAAGCAGTGGCAGGACGCCCTGGTGGACTGGCTGCGCCGCCACGGCCACCGCGACGGCTTCTACTGAAGCTGGAACCCCAACAGCGAACACACCGGCGGCATCCTCGACTTCGACTGGCACACCGTGCGGGAGGAGAAAATGGCCCTGCTGCGGCGGCTGTGGGCGGGCGGGCCGGTGGCCGAGCCGCTGCGGGAGGGTGTTCGGGACCCCGCCGCGCGGGGCGGCGGTGGGGATGGACTGCTACCGAGGCCGTGAATAGCGAGGCCCGGATAAGCGTGCAACCTTCCGGCTTCCGTTTGTTGACATCCTATCGGTTGACTTCCTCAGCCTCCCTTTTCACGAGATTCCGCTTCATGGTCTCGAACCACTCGGCGTAAGTCGTCCCCGGCGTGGCAAACGGCTCGATGATTTCGAGCGCCCGGCGGATGGCCGCCAGAGCATCCTTCCGGTCGCCGCTCTCGGCCAGAATGTTCGACAGGTTGTTGAGGCTCATCGCCAGGTCCGGCCCCCAGGCAGCAAAGTTCTCCTGCGCCAGCCGCTCGTAGATCTCCACTGCCCACCGAATGGCTTTCAGAGCATCCTTCCGGTCACCGCTCTCGCCCAAACGTACCGACAGGTTGTTGAGCCAATGTGCCTTTTCGCTGTTCGTCTCCGCACGATCCGAGAGTGTTCGACAAACAGCAATGGCCAGCGGCAGCAGGGACATCTCCAGCGTATTCCGGCTCACCGCCGGCGCGAGGGCATAACAACGCCCGGGGTCGCCGGTGACATATCGGGTGAGCGCCTCGATCAGGGGATCGGAGGATGGCTCGGTCTGGCCGTCGCGTAGCGTGTAGCGGTAATCGAAACGCAGCCGGCCAAGGCGGCTCAGCGCATCGGCGCGCCGCTCTTCGCCGGCGGCGAGCAGGCCGTGGTAGAGCCAGTGACCCGGGCTGAGGTGGTCCGCCCGGAACACCTCTTCCAGCAGTTGCGCGGCGAGCAGGTCGGGCTGCAGGGCATCGAGGCCGTGGTCGCGCCAGAGACTGATGTCTTCCAGGTTCCGCACCGGCGGGATATCGAGGTCGTCGCGGGCCTGCACCCGGAGGTGGTCGATGGCGCTCTTGTCCAGTTTGCCGTGCAGGGCGGCCAGTGCCCAGAGCAGGCGCAGCGCCTTGGCGTCGATGCCGTGTTTTTCGGCCTCGCGCCGGACGCGGCCCTTTTCGCGCCCGACCAGTTCGCGAATGATCGCCGCGCCGCGCAGCGCGGTATCCGCCGGGTTCTGCGCCAGGTGCAGCGCAAGGCGACCTGGAACAGCGGCAGGCGGTGGCGCTCGTCCGAGGCCCGCCATGCGTCGAAGGCGTCGCGACTCAACGGTGGCGGTTGTTCCACCTGCTGCCGCAGACGGCGGATCTTGCGCCAGGCGCCCTCGAACAGGGCCCAGGCCTGCTCCTCCCTGGGCGGGGGTTCGAGCAACAGCGGCGCTGATGCATGGGCCCTGGCGTGCTCATAGAGCCGGGCGGCCTTTTCGCTGCGGCCGAGCAGCAGGATGCGCAGCCGTACGCCCGCCGGCAATTGCCGCTTGGCGATTCCACCGAAAAATCCCGCACGGCCGCTTCCTGCTCCTCGGCATAGTCGATGATCAGCAGCGTGCCCCGCCGGCCCAGCGGGCAGGCCAGCAAGTCATCGGCGCGGTCCACCTGGCCGCAGCGCCATCCCTCCTCTTCCGCCAGCCGGGCCGCGAATTCGAAGGCTAGCCGCGTCTTGCCGACGCCGCCGGCGCCGTGGATCAGGCGGATGCCGAGGCGGGGACCGGCCTGCGCCCAGGCCAGTAACTGGCCCATGATCTCGTCGCGGCCCACGAGCGCTTCCGGAATGCGGCTCTGCTAGGTGAGCAGCGCGGCCAGGTTGTCCAGCCAGATATCGACCTCCTCGCGGAAGGGCAGATGCAGCCGGGGCAGCGGGTATTCCTCGCCCGAGGTGGTGACGATGACATCGCCCTCGACCTTGCCGGTGACAATGACGCCGGCATTGTCGCCGCGCAACACCACGGCGCGGTCGCGGACTACGGTGCGGGAAAGGTCCACCGCCATCGGTTATCCCCAGTGGTCGAGATAGAAAGCCAGCACCGCTAGCAGAAGGCCGAGGATGCCCGAGACATTGGCCGCGATGCCGAGCACGCGGGTGACCGTGCCGGACTGGCGCTCAGGATTCCCGCCCGTACCGCCGTTATTGACGCGCTGCTGGCTGATGTTGCCCGCCTTGCCGGCGTTGATGATGCCCGAGTTGTCGCGACCGGCGACCACGGCGCGACCGGAGGCACGGACGGATCGTCTGCGGGATATGAGACGCAGCACGACCCCATCGAGAATCAGCAGGACCGCCAGCCCATAGATGAATCAGATGGTGGTGGGGTCCTGTAGAAGTTGCTTCAGTTCCATGTGCGGTTCTCCCTGTCGGACGAATGTGACAAAGGCCGTGGCTGCGGGACAGGCGGACGTGATTTTCACCCTCACCCCAGCCCTCTCCCTCGAGGGAGAGGGGGTGTTCTCCCCTACCAGCTCAGACCCTATGCCAGGGTTTGTTGTGTCAATCTTGAACTCGATCCATGCCGAGGTCGAGTCGGTGCCAGGGCCACGCCCGAGTGGCGGGTGTGCGTGACGAAGGCGAGGATCGTTTACAATCAAGCATCTCTGCCTTCTATTGTTCAGCAGCGCCCATGACCCTCCCCATTATCACCCACGACACCCTGCGCGAGCTGGCGGCCGCCGGGGCCATCCGCGAGGCCACGGCTCGGGCGCGGGGTGCCTACTGGATGCTGGTGGTGTCCTATGGGGATCAGCAACGGGTGCTGGCGGCCAGCAAGTCGCGCCAGCCGCGCCGCTGGAGCCGGCTCAACAGTCTGGTGCGCTACCTGCGGGGGTTGGGCATCGACCGTTTCGTCACCGATGCCAGCGACTACGACCCCAACCAGACCGACCGGCAACGGCCGGATCGCGCCGCCGCGCTGCGTGAGGCCCATGAGGCGGCCGCTCATGACCGCTGGTTTCGCCAGCAGGTCCAGCGGGCGCTGGGCGACCCGCAGCCACCCGTCCCGCACGAGGAGCTGAAGGACGGCATGGCGGCCTGGCTCACTGAGCGTTTCGGGCCGCGCCCGAAACGCTGATGCCCGTCTGGCACCCGAGGGCCGAGACGGACTTGCGGGAAAACATCGAACGCCATGCCCTCGATGATCCCCTGACCGCGTGGCGTGTCTTCGATGCGGTGCTGGCGCGCGCGGAAATCCTGGACGACCAGCCTCGCATCGGCCGCCCCGGCCGTGTGGCGGGGACGCGGGAGTTCGTGGTCACGGGCACCCCCTTCATCCTCGTGTACCGGGTCCGCAGCGACGTGGTGGAGATCCTGCGCATGCTGCACGGCGCCCAGCAGTGGCCGCCGGCGGGGGAATGACTTCCCTAGGTGGAACCGAAACGCCCGCGTGTCGATTTCTCGCTTTGCTATCCCCCGCTTGTGCCCCCACCCCGGTGATCTATGCTCGGTGAGTGACTTGGCCATTTAGCCGGCGGCGCGCGGCCGCCGAACCACACCAGGGAGTAAGAGATGACCACCAAGACGCTCGAAGAGATCACCGCCAATCCCGTGACCACCACGGATCCCCGCCTGCACATCACCATGCCGAACAGGAAGCTGCCGGTGGGGGCGCACACCTTTCAGCTGGAAGTGGTGGACGATTCCGGCAATGTGTCCAAACCGGCGCTGGTGCAGGTCATTGTGGTGGACAGCGAGGCGCCCACGGCGGTGCTCACGCTGCTGAACGAGGACGGGGAAGTGGTGGCGGACAAGCGTGTGCCCCACGGCGCCGGTTTCATCCTCAGCGGGGAGCGTTCAGTGGACGCCGGCGGCGGGCGGATCGTCAAGTACACCTGGTCGCGGGTGCCGGTCTGATGGCCGATTTCCGCCGCCGTCGGTGCTTCACCACCCGCCGTCCGCGCCTGAAGGTGGCCGGCACGCTGCCGGTCGGCCGCTACCGTTTCGAGCTGGTGGTGGAGGACGACCGGGGCCGGCGCAGCCGGCCGGCCTGGGTGGAGGTCGAGGTGGTGGCGCCGGAGGATGCGGAGGCGCCGCCCGGGTCGTGAGGACCGCGCTCAGTCGTTGAGGTGGCGCGGGGCGCGGCCCACCTTGTCGCCCAGGGCCCGCTCGCGGTCGCGCACGATGCGCTCGGCGATCTCTTCCACGGCGTTGCCGAGCCACATGCTGGTCTGGGTGCCGTCGCGGTAGTCGGCCGGGCCGATCATGTTCACCCGCCCCTGGGCCTGCAGGCGCGAGACCTGCTTGAACTCGCGCGGTTTGGCCGGGTTGTACACGCCGAAGGTGCGCCCGCCGTTGCGGTTGATGACCGAGAACACGGGCACGTCGGAGGGGCCGTCGGCGATGTAGATCATGTTCTGGAAGGGCACGCGGCGGTCGGCCTCGGGGATGGCGTCGTTGACGTCGATCTCCGGGTGCTTGTTGACGCCCTTGTTGATCTCGAACACGGCGCGGGTCTTGGTGGTATTGTCCAGCACGTAGGCGATGCGGTGCAGCACGGGCCCGTCCTCGCCGTCGCGCTCCACGAATTCGCAGCCCCACACGCCGTCCAGCTGCCCGGCGATGGCGCTGCCGCGGATGGTGCGCGTGAAGCCGGTGCTGACCACGTAGTGCTCCACCTGGATGTCGTGGTGGGCGAAGGCGGGCCGCTCGCGCACGAAGGCGCGCAGCTTGGCGAAGAAGTCGGGCAGGCCGGGGTAGAGCTCCAGCGCCGCGCCCAGCTCGCCCAGCACGGCGTTGTTCAGGCCGGCGAAGATGCCCCGCTCGGTGTATTCGAGCACGTGGTTGAGGTAGGCCAGCTCGTTGGACACCTGCTCGCAGCCCATCTGCCGGTACTGCTCGTTGAGGGCGTTCACCTCCTGCCAGAAGCGCCGCTCGTCCACGCCGTAGCGCTCGAACAGGGGGCGCTGCATGTAGCCCGGGATGAGGGTCTTGTCGAAGTCCCACACCAGGGCGATGGTGGTCTGGGTGAACAGGGGGGCGTTCATGGCGTGACCTCGGCCAGGTTGCCCTTGGTCTCCAGCCAGTGCTTGCGGTCGGCGGCGCGCTTCTTGGCCAGCAGCATGTCGATGAGCGCCTCGGTATCGTCGGCCGGGTCCACCACCAGCTGCACCAGGCGGCGGGTGTCGGGGGCCATGGTGGTCTCGCGCAGCTGCAGCGGGTTCATCTCGCCCAGGCCCTTGAAGCGGGTGACGGTAACCTTGCCCTTCTTGCCCTCGGCCTGGATGCGGTTCAGCACGCCCTCCTTCTCCGCCTCGTCCAGGGCGTAGTACTTCTCCTTGCCCACGTCGATGCGGTACAGGGGCGGCATGGCGACGTAGATGTGACCGGCGTCCACCAGGGGTCGGAAGTGGCGCAGGAACAGGGCGCAGATGAGGGTGGCGATGTGCGCCCCGTCCGAGTCGGCGTCGGCCAGGATGCAGATCTTGCCGTAGCGCAGGCCCTTGAGGTCATTGGAGCCGGGCTCCACGCCGATGGCCACCGAAATATCATGGATCTCCTGGGAGGCCAGCACCTGGTCGGAGTCCACCTCCCAGGTGTTCAGGATCTTGCCCCTCAGGGGCATGATGGCCTGGAACTCGCGGTCGCGCGCCTGCTTGGCGGAGCCGCCGGCCGAGTCGCCCTCCACCAGGAACAGCTCGGTGCGCGACAGGTCCTGAGAAGCGCAGTCGGCCAGCTTGCCGGGCAGGGCCGGGCCGCTGGTGACCTTCTTGCGCACCACCTTCTTGCCCGCGCGCTGGCGGCGCTGGGCGTTGGCGATGGCCATCTGGGCGATCTGCTCGCCCTGGCCGACGTGCTGGTTGAGCCACAGGCTGAAGGCATCCTTCACCACGCCGGACACGAAGGGCGCCGCCTCGCGCGAGGACAGGCGCTCCTTGGTCTGGCCGGAGAACTGGGGGTCGGCCAGCTTGACCGACAGGATGTAGCTGAGCCGGTCCCACACGTCGTCCGGGGCCAGCCGCACGCCGCGCGGCAGCAGGTTGC
>JALVPS010000093.1 GCA_027031685.1 Gammaproteobacteria bacterium
GCCCCGGGTGGTGGTGTGGCACTGGCCGGCCGACGGCCCCGTGGTGCGCCGCTTCCGGCCCGGCCAGGTGGGCAAGCAGGGCATCGACATCCGTGTCACTCCGGGCACGCCGGTGCGCGCCGCGGCGGACGGCAGGGTGGTGTACAGCGGCAATGCCCTCAAGGGCTACGGCGAGCTGGTGATCATCAAGCACAGCGACGCACTGCTCAGCGCCTACGCCTACAACCGCCGCCGGCTGGTGAGGCAGGGCGAACGGGTACGCGCCGGCCAGCCCATCGCCGAGGCGGGCACCGACGACCGCGGCATGGGCACGTTGCACTTCGAGATCCGTCGCGAGGGCCGACCGGTGGACCCCCTGCGCTACCTGCCCGCCCGTCGGCCGCACTGAACCGCCCGACGGCCCACAGGCCGACTGGCCGCGCGCCGGCGCTCACCGCGCCATCCGGCCTGTGCCTCCCGCAGCCTATCCCCAATGGGGTACACTATGCGGCGTTTCGCAAATCGGCCGCCAGAGCCCGGTACAGAACCATTACACCAAAGATAACGGGGGTGATAGAAAGATGGAGGAGCACGGTCACAAGAAGGCGACCACCCGGAAGGACGCCGACCGGCGCGAGCTGGATGCCACACAACTGTATCTGAAGGAAATCGAATACGAGCCGTTGCTGACGCCGGAGGAGGAGGTGCACTACGGCCGGCTGGCGCGGCAGGGTGACGAGCGTGGGCGGCGCAAGATGATCGTCTGCAACCTGCGCCTGGTGGTGAAGATCGCCCGTCGCTACATGAACCGGGGTCTGAGCCTGCTGGATCTCATCGAGGAGGGCAACCTGGGGTTGATCCGGGCGGTGGAGAAGTTCGACCCGGAGAAGGGCTTCCGCTTCTCCACCTATGCCACCTGGTGGATCCGCCAGACCATCGAGCGGGCCATCATGAACCAGACCCGCACCATCCGCCTGCCCATCCACGTCGTCAAGGAGCTCAACGCCTACCTGCGCACCAGCCGCCAGCTCACCCAGGAGCTGGACCGCGAGCCCACCACGGAGGAGGTGGCCGAGCGGCTCGGCAGGCCAGCCGCCGAGCTGGAGCGCATGCTCGACCTCAGCGAGCGGGTCACCTCGCTGGACCTGCCGGTGAGCAAGGAGAACGACCGGCCCATCCTGGAGGTGCTGCCGGACGAGGTGTTTCCCGAGCCGGACACCCTGATCCAGGACAGCAACGTCATCCAGCTGGTGGACTCTTGGCTGCAGGAGCTGGACGCCAAGCAGCGCGAGGTGATCGTGCGTCGCTTCGGCCTGCACGGCTACGAACCGTCCACCCTGGAGGAGGTGGGCCGCCAGCTGGGCGTGACCCGCGAGCGGGTGCGCCAGATCCAGATGGAGGCCTTGCGCCGCCTGCGCCGCATCCTGGCCACCCGCGGCTACTCCGAGGACGCCCTGCTCATGGAGTGAGCGCCGCGCTCAGGGCGGCAGGATGACCGCCAGCACGCGCCGCCCCTCGCCGCGCAGGATATTGAAGGTGCGGCAGGCGGCCCCCGAGTCCATCACCTCGCAGCCGATGCCCCGCTCCTGGAATACCGCCAGCACGCGCGGGTGGGGGAAGCGCAGCCGCGGGCCGGTGCCCAGCAGCACCACCTCCGGCCCGTGGGCCAGCAGCCCCTCCAGATAGGCGGGATCGAGGGGGTCCGCCGGCGGGGCGGGCAGCAGGCGGTCGGCCAGCAGGGTCAGGGCGCCCTCGTGGCGGGCCTGGTCGATGCGCACGAAGCCCGGCCCGTAGGCGGTGATGGCCAGGCCACCGGCATCCCGTTCCTCGCTCATCTTCATGGCGGCTGCCTCCGCGGGGTGGGGCGGTCGGGCCATTATGCCGCAATGGCGGGAAGGCACCCAATCCCGTTTGACGCTCGTCGGGGCGCAAAGTTAAAGTCATCAGCTTTGCCGAACCTGTTTGCAACATGTCGCTACCCGAAGAGTTTCCCCGCATCAAGCGCCTGCCGCCGTATGTGTTCAACATCGTCAACCAGCTGAAGGCCGAGGCGCGGGCGCGGGGCGAGGACATCATCGACTTCGGGATGGGCAACCCGGACCAGCCCACGCCGCGGCACATCGTGGACAAGCTGGTGGAGGCGGCGCAGCGTGGCGACACGCACCGCTATTCCATGTCGCGTGGCATTCCCCGCCTGCGCAAGGCCATCACCGACTGGTACGGCCGCAAGTTCGATGTGGACCTCGACCCGGAGACGGAGGCCATCGTCACCATCGGCTCCAAGGAAGGCCTGGCCCACCTGGCGCTGGCCACGGCCGAGCCGGGCGATGCGGTGCTGGTGCCCAATCCGGCCTATCCCATCCACCCCTATGGCTACGTCATCGCCGGGGCCGATATCCGTCATGTGCCACTGGTGCCCGGAGTGGACTTCTTTACCGAGCTGGAGAAGGCCATCACGGACAGCTGGCCCAAGCCCAAGATGCTCATCCTCAATTTCCCGGCCAATCCCACCACCCAGTGTGTGGAGCTGGACTTCTTCGAACGGGTGGTGGACATCGCCCGCGACAAGGACATCTACGTGGTGCACGACATCGCCTACTCGGAGATCGTGTTCGATGGTTACCGGCCGCCCTCCATCCTGCAGGTGCCGGGCGCCAAGGACGTGGCAGTGGAGTTCTACTCACTGTCCAAGAGCTACAACATGCCCGGCTGGCGGGTGGGCTTCATGTGCGGCAATCCGGTGCTGGTCAACGCCCTGGCGCGCCTCAAGTCGTACCTCGACTATGGTATGTTCACACCCATCCAGGTGGCTTCCATCACCGCCCTGGAGGGTGACCAGCAGTGTGTGGAGGACATCCGCCAGATGTACGAGCGGCGCCGCAACGTGCTGTGCGACGGGCTCAACGCGCTGGGCTGGCGGGTGGAAAAGCCGAAGGCCACCATGTTCGTGTGGGCGCCCATCCCGCCCGCCTATCGCGACATGGGTTCGCTGGAGTTTTCCAAGAAGCTGCTGCGCGAGGCCAAGGTGGCCGTCTCGCCCGGGGTGGGCTTCGGCGCTTATGGCGACGACCACGTGCGCTTCAGCCTGATCGAGAACGAACACCGCACCCGCCAGGCGCTGCGCGGCATCCGTCAGATGTTCCGCCGCGACGGCCTGTTGCAGGTCGATACACCGCACAAGCAAGGAGTCGGATCGTGAATCCTGTCAAAGTCGGACTGCTGGGGCTGGGCACCGTGGGTGGCGGCACCGCCACGGTGCTGAAGGACAACGCCGACGAGATCGCGCGCCGCGCCGGACGCGGCATCGTCCTGGACATGGCCGCCGCCCTGGACCTGGAGCGCGCCGTCGAGCTGGGGCTGGGCGACGTGCGCCTCACCACTGACGCCTGGGAGGTGGTGAAAGACCCGGACATCGAGATCGTGGTGGAGCTGATCGGCGGCTACTCGCCGGCCCGCGAGCTGGTGCTGCAGGCCATCGACAACGGCAAGCACGTGGTCACCGCCAACAAGGCGCTCATCGCCCTGCACGGCAACGAGATCTTCCAGCGTGCCCAGGAGCGGGGCGTGATGGTGGCCTTCGAGGCGGCCGTGGCCGGCGGCATCCCCATCATCAAGGCCGTGCGCGAGGGCCTGGCGGCCAACAAGATCCAGTGGGTGGCGGGCATCATCAACGGCACCGCCAACTACATCCTCACCGAGATGCGCGACAAGGGCCGCCCCTTCGACGAGGTACTGGCCGAAGCCCAGGCCCTGGGCTACGCCGAGGCCGACCCCACCTTCGACATCGAGGGCGTCGATGCGGCCCACAAGCTGACCATCCTCGCCTCCATCGCCTTCGGCATCCCCCTGCAGTTCGACAAGGTGAACACCGAGGGCATCACCGGCATCACCACCGAGGACGTAGCCTACGCCGGCGAGCTGGGCTACCGCATCAAGCACCTGGGCGTGGCACGCCGCACCGATGGCGGCATCGAGATGCGCGTCCACCCCACCCTGATCCCGGAGCGGCGCCTCATCGCCAACGTGGACGGGGTCATGAACGCCGTGCTGGTGCAGGGCGACGCGGTGGGCCCGACCCTCTACTATGGCGCCGGCGCGGGCGCCCTGCCCACCGCCTCGGCGGTAGTGGCCGACATCGTGGACGTCACCCGCACGCTCACCTCCGACCCCGAGAACCGCGTGCCGCACCTGGCCTTCCAGCCCGACGCCCTGGCCGACACCCGCATCCTGCCCATGGCCGAGACGCAGACCGGCTTCTACCTGCGCATGCGCGCCAAGGACCAGCCCGGCGTGCTGGCCGAGATCACGCGCATCCTGGGTGACCGCCAGATCAGCATCGAGGCCTTCGTGCAGAAGGAGCCGGCCGCGGGGGAGGCCGAGGTGGACATCATCCTGCTCACCCAGGTGGTGCGGGAGGGGGCCATGAACGAGGCCATCGCCGCCATCGAACGGCTGGACGTGGTGTCCGGCCAGGTGACCCGCATCCGGGTCGAGACCCTGAACTGAACCGGCCAGGAGCCCGCCATGCCATTCCGACCCCGCTACACCGGCCTCATCAACAAGTACCGCGACCGCCTGCCGGTGCACGACGACACGCGCATCATCAGCCTGGGGGAGGGCAACACGCCGCTCATCCGGCTGAACAACATCCCCAGGGAACTGGGCAACGAAGTGGATCTGTACGTCAAGTACGAGGGCCTCAACCCCACCGGCTCCTTCAAGGACCGCGGCATGACCATGGCGGTGACCAAAGCGGTGGAGGAGGGCAGCAAGGCAGTCATCTGCGCCTCCACCGGCAACACCTCCGCCTCCGCCGCCGCCTATGCCGCGCGCGCCGGCATCGCCGCCTTCGTACTCATCCCCGAAGGCAAGATCGCTATGGGCAAGCTGGCCCAGACCATGATGTACGGCGCCGTCACCCTGCAGATCCGCGGCAACTTCGACGACGGCATGCGGTTGGTGAAGGAGGTGGCCGAGCAGGCCCCGGTGACCATCGTCAACTCCATCAATCCCTACCGCATCGATGGGCAGAAGACGGCCGCCTTCGAGATCGTCGAGGAACTGGAGGCGGCCCCCGACTTCCACTGCCTGCCGGTGGGCAACGCCGGCAACATCACCGCCTACTGGAAAGGCTACACCGAATACCGGGACCACGGCATCATCAATTCCACACCCAGGATGGTCGGCTACCAGGCCGCCGGCGCGGCGCCCTTCCTGCGCGGTGGGCCGGTGGACCATCCCGAGACCGTGGCCACTGCCATCCGCATCGGCCACCCCCAATCCTGGGACAAGGCATGGGCGGCACAGAAGGAGTCCGGCGGCTGGTTCGACGAGTGCACGGACGAGGAAATCCTGGCCGCCCAGAAACTGCTGGCAGAGAAGGAGGGCATCTTCTGCGAACCGGCCTCCGCCACCTCCCTGGCCGGCGCCATGCGCGACATCCGCGCCGGCAAGATCCCGGCCGGCAGCAAGGTGGTCTGCACCCTCACCGGCAACGGACTCAAGGATCCCGACACCGCCATCCGTCAGTGCACCGCGCCCGTGCTCACCGTCGATGCCCGCCTGGGCGAGGTGCGCCGTGCCATCCTCGACAATCTCTGACCCGCGATGCCCCGGCCCGGCGGTACCCATGGCGACACCCCCGACCTGCGACGCAACCTGCGCCGGGCGGTGGCCGGCCTGCTCCTGCTCGGCGGGCTGGTGCTGGCCGTGCTGTCGGCCCTGTGGTTTCTGACCGACTTCATTCAGCTCTCGCTCAACTCGCCCAACCTGGATCCCCAGACCCAGGTGGCCGACTTCGACGACTTCGCCTACATCGCCGACAGCCTCCACCGCCACCGCCTCTGGCTGGGCATCATAGCCGCCCTGGTGGCCATCGCCGTCGTCGCCCAGGCCGCCAGCCTGCTCAGCCCCGCCGCCAACACCCGCCAGCGCTACGTGATAGGTGGCATCGCCCTGGCGCTGGAGACCACCCTGCTGGCGCTCACCTACTACTGGCCCTTCTTCCTGCCTTTCCTGCTCACCGCCGCCGGCTTGTGGCTCACCTCCAGCCTGGACGACGGTGCCCTGGCCGAAGGGGGCAACTCGTCCCCTGCGGACCTCCCGGACAGCGCCGCGCCGGCCGAGGAGGGGTTGCAAGATTCCCGAAGATATGGATAATTCGCGGCTCCCACGCGCCCGTAGCTCAGTTGGATAGAGTACCTGGCTACGAACCAGGTGGTCGGAGGTTCGAATCCTTCCGGGCGCGCCATTATTTTCAATCAGTTAGCGTTCTGCGGTATTTCTTACCCTCCCTCATCTCCGTAACTGGGCACCCACCTGGGCACCCATGAAACGGCTGTCAGGACACTGTGCTGAAAGGCCTAACAGGCTGTTGAAAAAAGCCGTTTTTCGACAGCCTGAGTACGGCCCACGAGGGGTGCCGCTATTTTCGGTGACCGTAACCTATTGAAAATAAAGGAAGTGAGGAGGCGGCATTTTATTGTCCCATGATTCAAAAAACCCATAAAAGGACTTTTTCAACACCCTTCTAAGGGAGGGAGG
>JALVPS010000094.1 GCA_027031685.1 Gammaproteobacteria bacterium
CCGCATCGACCAGGGCTTCGACCACTTCAAGGTGGGCCTGTCCATCGGCGTGCAGAAGATGGTGCGCTCCGACCTGGCCGCCAGCGGCGTCATGTTCACGCTGGACACCGAGACCGGCTTCCGCGACGTGGTGTTCATCACCGGCGCCTACGGCCTGGGCGAGAACGTGGTGCAGGGGGCGGTGGAGCCGGACGAGTTCTACGTGCACAAGCCCACCTTCGCCCAGGGGTATCGCGCCGTGCTGCGCCGCCACCTGGGCAGCAAGAAGATCAAGATGATCTACGCCGGCGGCCACACCCGCGGCTCCACCCGCAACGTGCCGGTGCCGGAGCCGGACCGGCGCCGCTACTGCATCCCGGACGGCGACGTGCTCACCCTGGCCGACTACGCCATCAAGATCGAGCAGCACTACAGCGCCAAGGCCGGCAAGGCGCGCCCCATGGACATCGAGTGGGCCAAGGACGGGCTGGACGGGCGGCTGTACGTGGTGCAGGCGCGGCCGGAGACGGTGGCCTCCCAGCAGGAGGGCACGGTGCTGGAGCAGTACCACCTGAAGGGCGACGGGGAGGTGCTGGCGCGCGGCTACGCCGTGGGCACCAAGATCGCCACCGGCAAGGCGCGCTACATCCCCGACGTGGCGCACCTGGACGCCTTCCGCCCCGGCGAGGTGCTGGTGGCCGACACCACCACGCCGGACTGGGAGCCGGTCATGAAGATCGCCGCGGCCATCGTCACCAACCGCGGCGGGCGCACCTGCCACGCCGCCATCGTGGCCCGCGAGCTGGGCATCCCGGCGGTGGTGGGCACCGACAACGCCACCGAGGCCATCCCCGACGGCGAGATGGTCACCGTCTCCTGCGCCGGCGGCGACGAGGGGCGCGTGTACCGCGGCGCCATCCCCTTCGAGGTGGAGCGCATCGACCTGTCCGGCCTGGCGCGCCCGCGCACCGAGATCATGATCAACCTCGGCAACCCGGACATCGCCTTCAAGACCAGCTTCCTGCCCAACGACGGCGTGGGCCTGGCGCGCCTCGAGTTCATCATCAACGAGTACATCAAGGCCCACCCCATGGCCCTGCTGCACCCGGAGCGGGTGGAGGACCGCGACGAGCGGGCGCGGGTGGAGAGCCTGTACCAGGGCTATCCCGACGGCGCCAGCTTCTTCATCCAGCGGCTGTCGGAGGGGGTGGGCACCATCGCCGCCGCCTTCTGGCCCAAGCCGGTGGTGGTGCGCCTGTCCGACTTCAAGACCAACGAGTACGCCAGCCTGCTGGGCGGGCGCTGGTTCGAGCCCAGCGAGTCCAACCCCATGCTCGGCTTCCGCGGCGCGGCGCGCTACACCCACCCGGCCTACGCCGAGGGCTTCGCCCTGGAGTGCGCGGCCATGAAGCGCGTGCGCGACGAGATGGGCCTGACCAACGTGCGCCTCATGATCCCCTTCTGCCGGCGCGTGGACGAGGGCCGCAAGGTGCTGGCCACCCTGGCTGAGCACGGCCTCAAGCGGGGCGAGAACGGCCTGCAGGTGTATGTGATGTGTGAGATCCCCAACAACGTGGTGCTCATCGACCAATTCGCCGAGCTGTTCGACGGCTTCTCCATCGGCTCCAACGACCTCACCCAGCTCACCCTGGGCGTGGACCGCGACTCGGAGATCGTGGCCTTCGACTACGACGAGCGCGACCCGGGCGTGAAGGAGATGATCCGCCTGGCGGTGGAGGGCGCGCGCCGCAACGGCCGCCACTCCGGCCTGTGCGGGCAGGCCCCCTCCGACTACCCGGAGATGGCCGAGTACCTGGTGGAGATCGGCATCGACTCCATGAGCCTCAACCCGGACACGGTGCTCAAGACCACCCTGCACGTGCTGGAGGTGGAGAAGCGCCTGGGACGAACGCCCCGCGCCGGCTGACCGGGCGGGGCTTTTTTGTGAACCAGCCGTAACACAGATGGACGGTGCGGCCCTATACTCCCCGCGTCGCCAACCTTTGTACCGAGCACCGCCATGCCGCACATCGACCGTCGCCGTTTCCTCCAGTCGGCCGCCGCCCTGCCAGCCCTGGCCCTGCTGCCCGCCCCC
>JALVPS010000095.1 GCA_027031685.1 Gammaproteobacteria bacterium
GACGTGCATGAGGTGATGACCCAGGGCACCAAGCCCGACTTCGAGGAGATGGAGCAGAACTACCACGAGGCGCTCAACCTGCGCGTGCGCGAGCTCATGTCGGGCAACGTGGCCACCGTGGAGCCGGACATGCCCTGCCTGAAGGCCGCGTCCATGATGTGGCTGCGCAAGATCCGCCGCATTCCGGTCACCGAGAAGGACGGCACCCTGGTGGGCATCGTCAGCATCGGCGATGTGCACAAGGCCATCTTCCAGCGCCAGCTCATCAACCAGGTGAAGTAGGGCCGCGCGCCGTCTCCCGGCGGCGCCCCCGCCTTTCCCTGCCGCAAAAAAATGCCCCGGTCGAGCCGGGGCACTTTTTTTGCCTGGACGCTGCCGGGGGGTCAGATCTCGAAGGCGGGCAGCTTCTTCTCCACTGCCACGTTCTTCAGGGTCACGTACCTGGGCATGCCGTTCTCGAACGGCGGGTAGTCCTCGCCCTGGATGAGGGGATAGAGATACTCCTTGCAGGCGTCGGTGATGCCGAAGCCGTCTTCGGTGATGTACTCCATGGGCATCATCTTCTCCACGTTGGCCACCTCGGACAGCGGCGCCTCGCCGATGGACCACCTGTAGGGCGAGGAGGACTCGCGCACCACGGTGGGCATGATGGAGTTCTTGCCTTCCAGCGCCTTCTCCACGGCCGCCTTGCCCAGGGCGTAGGCCTGCTCCACGTCGGCCGCCGAGGCCAGGTGGCGCGCGGCGCGCTGCAGGTAGTCGGCCACCGCCCAGTGGAACTTGTAGCCCAGGGCCTCCTTGATCATGTTGGCCACCACCGGGGCGGCGCCGCCCAGCTGGGCGTGGCCGAAGGCGTCGCGGGTGCCCTGCTCGGCCAGGAAACGGCCGTCCGGCCAGTGGCAGCCCTCGGAGACCACCACGGTGCAGTAATCGAACTTCTCCACCTTGGCCTTGACCTCGGCCAGGAAGCGGTCCTTGTCGAACTCCACCTCTGGAAACAGGATGACCACCGGGATGCCGTAGTCGGCGATCAGCCCGCCGGCGGCGGCGATCCAGCCGGCGTGGCGGCCCATGACCTCCAGCACGAAGATCTTGGTGGACGTCTTGGCCATGGAGCGCACGTCGAAGCTGGCCTCCAGGGCGGACACGGCGATGTACTTGGCCACCGAGCCGAAGCCGGGGCAGTTGTCGGTGATGGGCAGGTCGTTGTCCACGGTCTTGGGCACGTGGATGGCCTGCACGGGGAAGCCCATCTTCTCGGACAGCTGGGAGACCTTGTAGCAGGTGTCGGCCGAGTCGCCGCCGCCGTTGTAGAAGAAATAGCCGATGTCGTGGGCCTTGAAGACCTCGATCAGCCGCTCGTACTCGCGCTGGTTCTCTTCCAGGCTCTTGAGCTTGTAGCGGCAGGAGCCGAAGGCGCCGGAGGGGGTGTGGCGCAGGGCAGCGATGTCCTCGGCGGACTCCTGGCTGGTGTCGATGAGGTCCTCGGTCAGCGCGCCGATGATGCCGTTGCGGCCGGCATAGACGGTGCCGATCTTGTCCGGGTGCTGGCGGGCGGTCTCGATGACGCCGCAGGCCGAGGCGTTGATGACGGCGGTCACGCCGCCCGACTGGGCATAGAAGGCGTTTTTCGGCATGGGTTCGAATCCTCCGAATGATCTTGCATCAGAAATGGCGGACGGGGCCGAAGGGCCCCGCCAGCAGGTGGTGTCGGATTACTTGTTGAGGGACTGATAATAGTCCATCAGGATCTGGGCGACCTCCGGACGGGAGAACTCCGGCGGCGGGGCGATGCCCTGGGCCAGCATCTCGCGCACCTTGGTGCCGGACAGCAGCACGAAGTCTTCCTTGGTGTGGTCGGGCGCCTCGCGCATCATGACCACCTTCTTGAGTTTCTTGGAGTAGGCCGTGTGGTCGGCCTTGAAGATCTCGATCTGCAGCTCGCCCTCGGGGATGGTGTCGAAGATCTCCTGGGCCTCGAAGGCGCCGTAGTAGTCGCCCACGCCGGCATGGTCGCGGCCGATGATGAACACGTCGGCGCCCATGTTCTGGCGGAAGATGGCGTGCAGCACGGCCTCGCGCGGGCCGGCGTAGAGCATGTCGAAGCCGTAGCCGGTGACCATCACCGAGTTGGGCGGGAAGTACAGCTCCACCATCTTGCGGATGGCGGCGTCGCGCACGGGGGCGGGGATGTCGCCCGGCTTGAGCTTGCCCAGCAGCATGTGGATGACCAGGCCGTCGGCGCCGGTGCGCTCCATGGCCATGTGGCACAGCTCCTCGTGGGCGCGGTGCATGGGGTTGCGGGTCTGGAAGGCGACCGTCTTCTTCCAGCCGCGCTCCTTGATCTCGTTGCGGATCTCCACCGCCGTGCGGAAGGTGTCCGGGAAGTCGGTGATGAAGTAGGAGAAGTTCAGCACCTGGATCGGGCCGGAGACCACGAAGTGGCCCTGGCTCAGGAAGGTGGCGACACCGGGGTGGGCGCTGTCCAGGGTGCCGAAGACCTTCTCGGCCATGTGCTCCATCTCTTCCGGCGTGGCCTCCTCGATGTCCTCGACGTCCATGACCGCCAGGATGGGGTTCTCCTCCACGTTGGGGTCGCGCAGGGCGATGCGCTTGTGGCTGCGGATGGCCGACACGTCCTGCATGAGGTTGAGGACCGGCGTTGGCCACAGCAGGCCGTCGGTGGTGTGCATGGTGTCCGCCACGGACAGGGCGTCGGCCAGGTTCATGTAGCCGGTCAGGGGAGTGAAATAGCCACCGCCCAGCATGACGGCGTTGCCGGCAGCGGCGGAGGAGATCACCACGGAGGGCAGGTTCTCCGCCTCGTGCATCAGTTCATCGTGCTGCTCGGGGTCATAGACGAAGAGCGGCTTGAGCTCGTCGGAGCCGTGGGGACTTTTCATGGGTTGACCTCCATCGTCAAAAGGGTCGTGAGAGACAAGGAATTCGCGGCGCACGGCCCGTCCGCGGTGCGGGGTCGGCCCATCGGCGGCGCGGTACGCCCTGGAAAAAACCGCGTGATTGTGGCCGAATCTCCCCGCAATGACTAAGAAAATGGGCTTATCTATGCATAAGGGGTGCTGATTGGCGGGCGCTTGTGTGCGCCCCCTTTGCCTGCCGCCGGGGCCTCGTTCACAATGCCCCTCCACCCAACCTCTGCCGGGAGCCACCCGTGGATTTCGCCGACCTCGATGATGCCCTCCCGCACCGCAGCCCCATCCGGCCCGAACGGCTGGGGCCGGACAGCGAGATCCGCTTCGACTGCCATCCGGGCATGCCCTGCTTCAATGCCTGCTGCCGTCATGGCGAGGTGGCCCTCACCCCCTACGATATCCTGCGCCTCAAGCGCCGCCTCGGCCTCACCGCCGGCGAGTTCGTGGCCCGCTACACGGTGCCCTTCGAGATGGACCACCACGGCCTGCCCGGCCTGCGCCTGGCCGTGCGCGAAGGCGGCGCCTGCGTGTTCCTGCGCGAGGACGGCTGCGGCGTGTACGACGACCGGCCGGTGGCCTGTCGCTACTACGCCCTGGGCAGCCTGGCCCTGCGCCGCAAGGAATCGAGCACGGTGGAGGACGTCTATTTTCTGGTGCGCGAGCCGCACTGCCAGGGCCACGAGGCGCCGCGCCGCCTCACCGTGCGCCAGTACCGGCGCGAGCAGGGCATCGAGTCCTACGACGAGGCCAACCGGGCCTGGCGGGAGATCCTGCTCAAGAAGCGCTCTTCCGGGCCCACGGTGGGCAAGCCCTCCGAGCGCAGCCTGCAGCTGTTCGACATGTGTTCCTACGACATGGACCGCTTCGCCGCCTTCATCCAGAGCGACGGCTTCCGGCGCCTGTTCGCGCTGTCAGACGACGAGCTGGCGGCGCTGCTGGCGGACGAGGAGCGGCGGCTGGCCTTCGCCATGCGCTTTCTCAAACAGGTGCTGTTCGGCGAGCGCAGCATCCCCCTGCGGCCCGGCGCGCGCGAGGCGCGCATCGCCGAACGACGCGCCGTGTGGCAGCAGCGCCGCGCGGCGGAGATCGCCCGCTGGCGCCTGGCGCAGGCCGCTCAGGGAGGGGAGGAAGGAGACTGAGGCGCCGCCCTCACTGGTCGGGCAACCGCGCGCGCAGGGCGTCGCGGTCGATCCACCACTGGCCGCCGGCGATGGCCTCCACCACCATGCCCAGGCGCTTGAGGAAGCGTTCCGGGTCGTTCAGCTCCAGGCGCGCCATCCAGGCGTCCAGCGCCTCCTGCGAGTCGACGTTGCCGTGCCGCTCCGCCACCCGCACCAGCATGTTGCGGGTGAGGAAGGTGAGGCTCTCGAACTCGTGGTCGTCCGCCCGCACCCCGGCGATGTAGTGGGCGGCGGCCGCCGCCACCGCCGCGCCGTCGGCCTGCGGCGGGGTCTCCTCGATAATGTAGTTGAGCATGGTGACCGTGGTCTGCGGGTCGATGGGGTAGGTGACGGCCAGCCACACGCCATGCGCCAGGGCCACCAGGCAGGCCGGCTGCTCGGTGCGATACATCACCTCGCAGGCCTCCACCGCGTCCTGCCAGGCCTCGTGCGCCACGAACACGTCGAAAGCGGCGCGGGCCAGGTTCCAGGCCGCCTCCTGCCGGCCCAGGCCGCTCTGCGCCTCGGCGATGTCCAGATCCACGCGGGCCTGCTCCACGGGCGGGGCGTCGGCCGGCAGGGTGGTGCGGTGGGCCTCGGCGTCCCGCAGCGCCTGCTCGAAGGCGGCGCGCTCGTCGAGGGCGGTGGGCTCGAAGACGAAGGGACCGTCGTTGCCGGGCATGGGACATTCCTGGGGCGATGGGAGACGGCCCGCATTGTAGGGGGCGCCGGGGCGCGGGGCAAAAACCGCAGCGGAGGTGATGGCGTGGTCCGCCCCGCGGCGCAGGTGGTACATTCATCCCCATTCCCCGAATGCGAGAGAGACCGCCATGCCCTATTACGTTTTCAAGATTTCCCCCGGTCCCACCGACCTGGTCAAGAACCTGGAGCAGCTGGCCGTCTTCGACACCTTCCGCGAGGCCAAGCAGTTCGCGCGCGACAAGCGCGTGGCGCTGGGCATCACCTACGAGAGCGAGGTAGAGATCAAGATGATCCTGGCCGAGAATCCCCTGGAGGCGGAGGAGAAGCTGCAGGAGAAGCGCGAGCGCCCCATCCTCCAGGAGTGGGAGAAGTAGGCCGCCCGTCACCGGCATGGACGAGGACGCCTTTCGCGACACCTACCATCGGGTCAACGCCACGCGCTGCGTGTTCGAGAAGGCCCTCAACTCGCGCCAGTGCCGCTGTCACCTGGCGCGCCACTTCATCCTTGCCGGGCGCGACGGCTTCGGCTGCCGCGCCAGCGCCCACCAGGCACGCTGCCGCGAACTGCTCGACACCCTGCGCCAGCGGGCCCGCTTCGCCCTCGGCGTGACGCGGGCCGACCAGCCGCTGCCCCACGCCCGCGAGATCCGCGTGCAGAACGGTGGGCTGCGCGGGCTGGCGGCCCTGCTGGACGAGGCCGCCACAGACACCCCACCCGATGTCGCCACCGTCGTGGATGCGGCCCTGGCGCGCTATGGAGATATAGAATCAGTTCCTTACGAGGAGATTATCAAGTATATTCTCAGATACGAGGGGCGCCGTCACCGGCGCCGCCGCTGAACTTACTTCAGGACAGATCCGGGCATTGGCAGGAAGGCAAGCGATCCAGCGACCAGTTTTCCACACCCCAGCGCAACAGTTCCGCCGGCGGCGCGCCGCGCAGCCCGGCGGGCGGGGTGTGGCCGAGGAAGGCCAGGGCCTGCCACAGGTTGTGGCTGGCGTGGCGATCGTCCAGGGGCGGGGCGTGGGTCTGCTTGCTGAGTTTCTGGCCCTGGGTATTGGTCACCAGCGGCAGGTGCAGGTAGCGGGGCGTGGGCAGGCCCAGGCAGCGCTGCAGGTGGATCTGGCGCGGGGTGTTGGACAGCAGGTCCTCGCCGCGCACCACCTCGGTAATGCCTTGGGCGGCGTCGTCCACCACCACCGCCAGCTGGTAGGCGAACAGCCCGTCGGCGCGGCGCACGATGAAGTCCCCCACCTCGCTCTCCAGCCGCTGGTGGCGCGTGCCGCAGCGCAGATCGTCGAAGACCACCGGCGCGTCGTCGGTGCGCGCCCGCCAGGCCCGCCGCGCCGCCGGCGCCGGGCCGTGCTCCGGCCGGCAGAAGCCGGGGTAGATGCGCCCGTAGCGGCCCAGCGGGGCCCGTTCCTGCAGCCGTTTGCGCGAGCAGCCGCAGGGGTAGGCCAGCCCCGCCGCCACCAGCGCGTCCAGGGCCGCCCGGTAGGCCGCCGCGCGCGTGCTCTGGCGCAGCACGGGGCCGTCCCAGTGCAGTCCGTGCCGTTCCAGGCTGCGCAGGATGGCGTCCTGCGCCCCCGGCTGCTCGCGGGGCGGGTCCAGATCCTCCATGCGCACCAGCCACTCGCCGCCGGCGTGGCGGGCGTGCAGGCAGCTGCCCACCGCTGCCACCAGCGATCCCAGGTGCAGGGGGCCGGTGGGGGAGGGGG
>JALVPS010000096.1 GCA_027031685.1 Gammaproteobacteria bacterium
AGAGTACCCTGCTGCGGCTCATCGCCCTGCTCGAGCGGCCCACCCGCGGGCAGGTGGTCGTCCAGGGCCAGAACACTTCAAGGGTGGAGCGCCGGCAGATCCCCCACTTCCGCCGCCGCCTCGGCATCGTCTTCCAGGATCACCAGTTGCTGTTCGACCGTACGGTGTTCGACAACGTGGCCCTGCCACTGGTGATCGCCGGCGTGCCCCACCGCGAGATCGGCAAGCGGGTGCGCGCCGCGCTGGACAAGGTGGGCCTGCTGGGCAAGGAGAAGGCCTTTCCCATCACCCTCTCCGGTGGCGAGCAGCAGCGGGTGGGCATCGCCCGCGCGGTGGTGCACAAGCCCGCACTGCTTTTGGCCGACGAGCCCACCGGCAACCTCGATCCGGAGCTGTCCCGCGAGATCATGGGCATCTTCGAGGACTTCGCCCGGGTGGGGGTGACCGTGCTGGTGGCCACCCACGACATCGCCCTGGTCGAGTCCCTGCCCTACCGGCGCCTGACCCTGCGCGAGGGCCGGCTGGTGGGCGACACGGCGCCCGCCCCGGAGGCCGCCTGATGGCCGCGCCGCTGGCCGCCCTGCGCGTGCACCTGCTGCGCCACCTGCAGGTGTTCTTCTACAGCCTCGGCCAGCTCAGCCGCACGCCGCTGGCCACCCTGATGACCGCCGCGGTGATCGGCATCGCCCTGGCCCTGCCCGCCGGCCTGCACGTGCTGCTGGACAACGCCCAGCGCCTCTCCGGCGGCTGGGACGGCGCCACCCAGATCTCCCTGTTCCTGAAGAAGAACGTCAGCGACGCCCGGGCCCGGCGCCTGGCCGAGACCATTCGCCGTCGCCCCGAGGTGGCCGCCGTGGACTACATCCCCCGGGACCAGGCGCTGGCCGAGTTCGAGCGCCTGTCGGGCTTCGGCGACGCCCTCAAGGCCCTGGACGAGAATCCCCTGCCCTCGGTGCTGGTGGTGCGGCCCCGGCCGGAGGCGGCCACCCCCGAGGCGGCCGAGAAACTGCTGGGCCGGCTGCGCCAGTACGGCCCGGTGGAGCTGGCCCAGCTGGACATGCAGTGGGTCAAGCGCCTGTACGTGATCATGGATCTGGTGCGCCGCGGGGTGCTGGTGCTGGGCCTGCTGCTGGGGCTGGCGGTGCTGCTGGTGGTGGGCAATACCATCCGTCTGGCCATCCAGAACCGCCGCGACGAGATCGTGGTGATGAAGCTGATCGGCGGCACCGACGCCTTCATCCGCCGCCCCTTCCTCTACACCGGCTTCTGGTACGGCCTGTTCGGGGGCCTCATCGCCGCCGCGCTGGTGGGGCTGGCCCTGTGGGTGCTGGCCGGGCCCGTGGAGCGGCTGGCCGGGCTCTACCAGAGCCCCTTCCGCCTGGCCGGGCTCGGCGGTGGCGAACTGCTGATCCTGCTGCTGCTCGCCATCGGCCTGGGGCTGGCCGGCTCCTGGCTGGCGGTGGGCCGCCATCTGCGCGAAATCGAGCCCGCCTGACACGCCGGACGGGACGGGGCGAATTTCCGATAAACTGCCGCGTGCTTCTGCCGATACTGTCATAGGATACAAGCTATGACTCTCATCAGGGGTATTGGCCCCGGAGCGTGATGAACGAAACCGGCACCCGCATTCTCGTCGTCGATACCTCGGCCCTGACCCGCGAGATCCTCTCCCGCATCCTGCGCGAGGAGCTGGAACACACCGAGGTGGTCACCGCCGCCAGCGGCGAGGCCGCCCTGGCCGAGCTGGACAAGGGCCGGTTCGATCTCATCACCACCGCGCTGCTGCTGTCGGACATGGACGGGCTGGCCCTGAGCCGGCGGGTACGCGAATCGGCCCATCACCACTACACCCCGGTGATCGTGGTCTCGGGCGACGCCGACAGCCGCCTGCTGCGCGAGGGCTTCGAGGCCGGCGTCACCGACTATTTCGACAAGTCCAACGGCTACAAGGCCTTCGGCGCCTTCATCAAGAGCTTCCTGCAGCGCAACTCGGGCCTCTCCGGGCACATCCTGTTCGTGGAGGACAGCAAGACCTCCGCCGCCGTCACCGGCAAGCTGCTGGAAAAG
>JALVPS010000097.1 GCA_027031685.1 Gammaproteobacteria bacterium
AGGCCGAGCGCGTGCTGGTGCCCGAGGGCTATCTGATCCTGCTGGGCCTGGACGCCTGGACGCTGTGGGGACTGGCGCAGCGCTTTCGCGGCCGGCGCTATCCACTGCACTCCCAGGGCCGCATCCGGGACTGGCTGCAGCTGCTGGGCTTCGAGTTGCAGCAGCGCCAGCTGCTGCCCATGTTCCACTACGACATGCCGGACTGGCTCTATCGCTGGCCGAAGACGCAGTATCTGGCCGGCCTGCTGTCAGCCAACCTGGCCGGCGGCTACCTGGTGCTGGCACAGAAGCGGATCACCACCCTCACCCCCATCCGGACGCGCTGGCGCACGCCACCGCGCCTCATCGCCGGCGGCATGGCCGAGCCGGCCGCGCGCGATGCGAGCCGCCGTGTCCCGAGTGATTGAGATCTACACCGACGGCGCCTGTCGCGGCAATCCCGGCCCGGGCGGCTGGGCCGCGCTGCTGCGCTACAAGGGGCACGAGAAGACCCTGTACGGGGCCGAGCCGCACACTACCAACAACCGCATGGAGTTGCTGGCGGTCATCAAGGCGCTGGAGGCCATCCGCGACCCGCGCCATCCGCTGGTCGTCACCACCGACTCGCGCTACGTGAAGGATGGCATCACCCAGTGGCTGGCGGGCTGGAAGCGGCGCAACTGGCGCACCGCCAGCCGCAAGCCGGTCAAGAACCAGGACCTGTGGCAGCGCCTGGACGAACTGGCCGGCCGTTTCGACATCGAGTGGCGCTGGGTGCGCGGCCACAGCGGCCACCGCGAGAACGAGCGGGTCGACCGGCTGGCCAACCGGGCCATCGACGAGATGCTGGCCGAACGGAGGGCATGAACATGCGACAGATCGTGCTGGACACCGAAACCACCGGCCTGGAGCCGCAGGACGGGCACCGCATCATCGAGATCGGCTGCGTGGAGCTGGTGGACCGGCGTCCCACCGGCAATGACTTCCACCAGTACCTGCAGCCGGACCGTGAGATCGACGCCGGCGCGGTGGAGGTGCACGGCATCACCAACGAGTTCCTGGCCGACAAGCCGCGCTGGGGCGACATCGTGGAGCGCTTCCTGGACTACGTGCGCGATGCCGAGCTGATCATCCACAATGCCCCCTTCGACGTGGGCTTCATCAACCACGAGCTGAGCCTGCTGGACGGCGACTGGGGCCGGCTGGAGGACTACTGCCGCATCACCGACACCCTGGAGATGGCGCGCGCGCTGTTCCCCGGCCAGCGCAACAGCCTGGACGCCCTGTGCCGCCGCTACGACATCGACAACTCGCACCGCGCCCTGCACGGCGCCCTGCTGGACGCGCGCATCCTGGCCGATGTGTACCTGGCCATGACCGGCGGCCAGCGCGACCTGGGCCTGGAGGCCGTGGCCCAGGCGGAGGCGGCCGGGGCGGGGGAGGACAGCGTGGCGCTGCGCCTCGAGCGTCCCCTGCGCGTGCTGCGCGCCAGCGACGAGGAGCTGGCCGCCCACCGCCGCTACCTGCAGGCCATCGCCGAGGCCAGCGGCGGGCGCGTGCTGTGGCCGGAGGAGGGGGCCGGCGGTTGAGGGGCGCCGCGGCGGCTCTCAGTGCTTGAGCAGGCGCGCCCGTTGCCGCTGCCAGTCACGGTCCTTCTCGGCGGCGCGCTTGTCGTGCTTCTTCTTGCCCTTGCCGAGGCCGATCTCCAGCTTGACGCGGCCGCGCTTCCAGTACAGCGCCAGCGGCACCAGGGTGTAGCCCTTGCGCTCCACCGCGCCGATCAGGCGGTCCAGCTCGTGGCGGTGCAGCAGCAGCTTGCGGGTGCGGGTGGGGTCCGGGTGGACGTGGGTGGAGGCCGACGGCAGCGGCGAGATGTGACAGCCGAACAGCCACGCCTCCCCGTCGCGGATCAGCACGTAGCTCTCCTTTAGCTGCACCCGTCCGGCGCGCAGGCTCTTCACCTCCCAGCCCTCCAGGACCAGGCCGGCCTCCAGCGTCTCTTCGATGTGGTAGTCGAAGCGTCCCTTCTTGTTGACCGCGATGGTGGCGGGCGATTTCTTCTTCTGCTTGGCCATCCGGCCATTATAGGCAAAAGCGCGCGGCCGGGCGGCGTGTTGCCGTGGCCCGGCGAATCCCACAAAATGCAGCGGTTTCGTCCGGGAGGGAGTCGATGGCACGCAAGAAGAGAACCTCGGTGCACGGCCAGTGGTCGGGCAGGCTGGCCTTCATTCTCGCCGCCACCGGGTCCGCGGTCGGCCTGGGCAACATCTGGAAGTTCCCGTACATCACCGGGGAGAACGGTGGCGGCGCCTTCGTGCTGTTCTATCTGCTGTGCGTGGTGAGCATCGGCGTGCCCATCATGATGGCCGAGGTCATGCTGGGCCGGCGTGGCCGGGCCAGCCCCATCAACACCATGGCCCGGTTGGCGCGCGAGGAGCATGCCCACCCGGCCTGGCGCTACCTGGGCTGGATGGGCGTGCTGGCGGGTTTCCTCATCCTCTCCTACTACAGCGTCATCGCCGGGTGGGCGCTGGCCTACATCTTCCGCGCCATGGCCGGCGAGTTCGCCGCCATCGACGCCGAGGGGGCCAGCCGCCTGTTCACCTCCCTGGTGCAGGACCCGGTGGACCTGCTGGCCTGGCACACCATCTTCATGGTGATGACCATGCTGGTGGTGGCGCGCGGCGTGCGCTCCGGCCTGGAGCGGGCGGTCAGCGTGCTCATGCCCGGGCTGTTCCTCATCCTGGTGCTGCTGGTGGGCTACAACATCGCCCAGGGCGACATCGTGCACGGCTTCCACTTCCTTTTCGACCCGGACTTCAGCAAGCTCACCCCGAACGCCATGCTGATCGCCATGGGCCACTCGTTCTTCACTCTCTCGCTGGGCATGGGGGCCATCATGATCTATGGCTCCTACCTGCCGGACGACGTGTCCATCGCCCGCACCAGCTTCATGGTGGCCGGGGCCGACACCCTGGTGGCCCTGCTGGCCGGCCTGGCCATCTTTCCCATCGTGTTCGCCAACGGGCTGGAGCCGGGCGCCGGCCCGGGACTGATCTTCCAGACCCTGCCCATCGCCTTCGGGCGCATGGCCGGCGGGGTGGTCATCGGCGGGCTGTTCTTCATCATGCTGGTGTTCGCCGCCTGGAGCTCGTCCATCTCGCTCATCGAGCCGGCCGTGGCCTGGCTGGTGGAGAACCACGGCATGAAGCGCGGCAAGGCCTGCGTGGTATCGG
Source organism: Gammaproteobacteria bacterium (assembly GCA_027031685.1). Lineage (GTDB taxonomy): Bacteria > Pseudomonadota > Gammaproteobacteria > UWMA-0217 > UWMA-0217 > JALVPS01. The sequence continues at coordinate 3,216 of JALVPS010000097.1, forward strand.
GCATCGCCACCTGGCTGGTGGGCATCGGCACGGTGCTGTCCTTCAACTACTGGAGCGAGCTCAAGCTGTTCGGCAAGACCTTCTTCGACCTGCTGGACTACCTCACCGCCAACATCATGCTGCCCCTGGGCGGGGCGCTCATCGCCATCTTTGCCGGTTGGGTCATGCGCCGGCGCAGCGCCCTGGAGGAGATGAACATGGGCGATGGCGCGGCCTTCGAACTGTGGCACTTCCTGGTGCGCTTCGTGGCCCCCACGGCGGTCATCCTCGTCTTTCTCAGCGCCATTGGCGTGCTTGGCTGATGCCCCACATCCACCGTCACGCCATCGTGCCCTACAGCGCGGCGCAGATGTTCGCGCTGGTGGACGACGTGCCGGCCTACCCGGAATTCCTGCCCTGGTGCGGTTCGGCGCGCGAGCTGTACCGCGACGAGGACGAGGTGGAGGCCACCGTGGAGATCGCCAAGGGCTCGGTGCGCAAGACCTTCACCACCCGTAACCGCCTGCAGAAGGACAAGATGATCGAGATGCGCTTGGTATCCGGGCCCTTCAAGCACCTGGAGGGCTTCTGGCGCTTCGAACCGCTGGGTGAAGGGCAGGCCTGCAAGGTGAGCCTGGACCTGGACTTCGAGTTCGCCAACCGGCTGCTGAGCATGGCCATCGGACCGGTCTTCAACGCCATCGCCAACAGCCTGGTGGACGCCTTCGTCAAGCGCGCGCGGGAAGTGTATGGCTGAGGAGGAACACGGCATCGAGGTGGAGGTGGTGTACGCCCTGCCCACGCAGCAGACCCTGCTCACCGTCAAGCTGCCGGCCGGGGCCACCGTGGAGGAGGCCATCCGCCGCTCCGGCATCCTGGAGCGCCACCCGGAGATCGACCTGTCACACAATCAGGTGGGCATCTTCGGCCACGCCCGCAAGCTGGACACCCCCCTGCGCAACCACGACCGGGTGGAGATCTACCGCCCCATCACCTGCGACCCCAAGGCAGTGCGGCGTGAGCGCGCGGCAAAGGCCGGCCGGCGCAAGTCGGCGAAACCGGGCCAGGCGTAGCGGGTGTGGACCGTGGTGGTCGGGCGCTCGTGCCGAAGTGTGAGGCATTTCACATCACCGCCTGACGAATGGCGTTATAAATCCTCCCCAGAAGTTGCTGGGCTAGGACAAGCGCTTGTTCAATGGATCGGACTTTGTCATTGTGACACTTCTGAATTGGGAGGACATCCGTCCTCCTTTCTTTTTGCCCGCCTGAAAATCCCTGGTCGTCGCCCTCAGCCGCTTCCCCCCTCGTCGAGGCCGCGCTTCTGCACCCGCACCACGCGATCCTGCTCGAAGTACACCGACAGCAGGCGCTGCTCGGCGGGCTCGTCCGGCCGCTTGATGAAATAGTAGTAGTCCCAGCGGTTCGGGTTGAACAGCGGCACCAGCACCGGGGTGCCCAGGATGCGGCGCACCTCGACGCGGCGCAGACCCGGCGTGATGCGCGCCACGGCGGCCGGCTCCAGGGCGTTGCCCTGCTGGATGACGATCTTGTGCACGCTGAATAGGCCCCGCGAGCAGCCGGCCAAGGCCAGGGTTGTCAGCAGGCAACTGGAAATGAGAAGCTTTACCATGTCATCGCATCACTGTGTCCCGGATGCGGGAGACTATAAGTGAAATGGCGTCCGCGCCCAACAAGCCGGGGGAGGCGTCGATCCGCATGAACACGCAAGACATCAAGAAGGCCGGCCTCAAGGTCACGCTGCCCCGCATGAAGATCCTGGAGATCCTGGAGCGCTCCGAGGAACACCACCACACGGCCGAGGACGTCTACAAGGCCCTGCTGGAGGCCGGCGAGGAGATCGGGCTGGCCACCGTGTACCGCGTGCTCACCCAGTTCGAGGCCGCCGGTCTGGTGACCCGCCATCACTTCGAGGGCGGTCAGGCCGTGTTCGAGCTGAACCGTGGCAACCATCACGACCACATGGTATCCGTGCGCAGCGGCCGGGTGGTGGAGTTCTACGACGAGGTGATCGAGAAGCGCCAGCAGGAGATCGCTGCCCGGCACGGCTTCCACATCACCGACCATACGCTGATCCTGTACGGCTACTTCAAGGACGAGCAGGACTGACTTCCCGTCCGCTTCAGACGGAGGCCGCGTCCGCCGGCGCCGCCCCGTTCCCCTCGCTTGCCAGGTGCAGCATCTCGCCGGCGTGGCGGCGCGTCTGCTCCGTGATGATGCTGCCGCCCAGCATGCGGGCGATCTCCTCCACCCGTTCCTCGCTCGACAGGCGGCGCAGGGTAGTGACCGTGTGGTCGGCACTGCGTGTCTTGGCCACCTGGTAGTGTTGGTGACCATAGGCCGCCACCTGCGGCAGGTGGGTGACGCAGAACACCTGGCAACGCTCGCCCAGGGCGCGCAGTTGGTGGCCCACGGCATCGGCCACGGCGCCACCGATGCCGGTGTCCACCTCGTCGAAGATGAGCGTGGGCAGCTGCATCTGCTGCGCGGCGATGAGCTGGATGGCCAGGCTGATGCGCGACAGCTCGCCGCCCGAGGCCACCTTGGCCAGCGGGCGCGTCGGCTGGCCCGGGTTGGCGCTCACCAGGAACTGCACCTGCTCCAGTCCCCAGGCGCGCCGCTCGCCCGGCGCCAGCGGCTGCAGGGCCACCTCGAAGCGGCCGCCCTCCATGCCCAGCGTCTGCATGGCCGCGGTGATGGCCGCCGCCAGCGTCTCGGCGGCGGCGCGGCGCCGCGCGCCGATGTCCGCCGCCAGGCGGTCGTAGGCCTCGGTGGCCTGCAGCAGCTCGGCCTCCAGCGCCTCCAGACTGTTCTCCGGCCCTTCCAGACGGGCCAGCTCGTCCCGCATGCGCTGCAGGCGGGACGGCAGCGCCTCGGGCTGGGTGTGGTGCTTGCGGGCCAGCTCGTGGGCACGCGCCAGGCGCGCCTCTACCTCGGCCAGCCGCGCGGGGTCCGACTCCAGCCGGCCGGCCAGCTCGCGCAGGCCGGTCACCGCCTCCTCGATCTGGATGCGCGCCTGCCCCAGCAGCTCGGCCGGGGCGGTGAAGTCACCATCCAGGGCGCTGGCTTCATCCAGGCGGCCGAGGAGGGCGTTGAGCCGTTCGTACACGCTGCCTTCGTCGGCCTCGTACAACGCTTGCAGGGTCTCGGCAGCGATGGTCCGCAGCCGGTCGGCATTGGCCAGCCGATGCAGCTCATCGTCCAGCCGTTCGATCTCGCCTTCCCGCAGGGCCAGTTCCTCCAGCTCGCCGATCTGGAACTTGAGCAGGTCGATGCGC
>JALVPS010000098.1 GCA_027031685.1 Gammaproteobacteria bacterium
CCGGTCTCGGCCATCTTCTGCTGCGCCTCGAGCAGCGTTGCGCCGAGATCGATGGGCGCGCCCTGGCGCCGATCGGCGGGGATGTCCAGCAGATCGAAGGACTCGGCGTCCGGCTGTTCCTTGCGCGCCCGGGCCAGATCCACGGCCGGCAGCAGGATGTCGGGCCCTTCCGTATCGCGCACCACGATCCAGGTGGGGTTGTCGGCCAGGGCCGTGTCCACCGCCTCGGCCGTGGCGATGCGCGGCAGGCTGGTCACCTTGCGGTTCATGATTCCGGCCACGCCCACCCGGCGCAGGGACTGGCTGATGGGATCGTCGCGGTAGTCCATGCCCCAGCTGCGCAGCAGGCCCATGAACAGCGATTCCCGGCGTCCCACGCGGCCGGCGGTGATGGTGGCGGCCACCACCGCCAGCATGCCCGGCATGATGAAGTTGGGATTGCCGGTCAGCTCCAGAATGGCGATGAGTCCCGCCATGGGCGCCTGCAGGGTGCAGGCCATCATCGCACCCATGCCGAGCATGGCGTACAGGCCGATGGACTCGACGGCATTGAAGCCCAACCGGGCGCCGATCAGGCCGAACAGGGCCCCGCCCACCGCGCCGATGAACAGGATGGGCCCGATGGCCCCGCCGGGCAGCCCAAGGCCGATGCCGCCGGCGGTGGCGATGATCTTGAACACCAGGATCAGCAGCAGCGAGAGCAGAACGAGATCCTCGCCCCGCAGCAGGTGATCCACCGTGTCGTCGCCGATCCCCAGCACTGCCGGCACGGCCAGGCCGCACAGCCCCACCAGCAGGCCGCCGAGCAGGGGCCGCAGCCATTCCGGCAAGTGGGCCCCCTGCCGGGCCACGGTCCTGAACAGCGCATTGAAGCCGGCGCCCACCAGACCGAAGAGCACGCCGCCGAACAGGATCCAGGGCAGCTCGGTGAGATGGCCGAGGGTCAGGGCCGGCACGGCATAGGCGAGATCGTCGCCGAACACCGCCCGGGTCAGGGTGGTGGCGCTCACGGTGGCCAGGATCACCGGCGCGAAGCCGGCCACCGTGTATTCGAGCAACAGCACCTCCATGGCGAAGGCGGCGCCGGCCAGCGGGGTGTTGAAGGAGGCGGCGATGCCCGCCGCCGCGCCGCAGGCGGCCAGCACCCGCAGGCTGTTGTTGGGCAGATCCAGCATCTGCGCCGGCAGGTTGGAGCTGGCGGTGCCGAGATGGGCGCTCGGGCCCTCGCGGCCCACCGAATGGCCGCTGATCATGCTGATGGCGCCGCCGACGAACTGCACCAGGGCATTGCGCCAGGGCAGCCGACCCTGGTGATAGGCCAGCCGTTCGAGGATGTGGGTCACGCCCACCCGGTGGCTGTCGGGCGGCGTGAGCCGGAACAGCAGCGCGATCAGCAGCCCGCCGCCGAGGGGCGCCAGCAGGCGCAGCTCCGGCGCCAGCCGTTCGTACTGCTCCGGCGGCACGCCCGGAAACAGCGTGCGCTGGCCCCATTCCACCAGCAGGCGCAGGGCGATGATGGTGACGGCAGCGAGCACGCCGGCGATGGCCCCGAGGATGGACAGGGCCAGAATGGCGTCGGGTCGGGCCAGCTCGAGGCGGAAGTCGTGCAGGCGGCGACGGATCCGATCGCGAAGACGGGTGAACAGGCGAATCATGAAATGCCCCGGGCATTGGGCCGCGTCGGTGTGTGCCGCCAGCATAGCAAGCCGGCGCACGGCGGCGAAACGTCAGTCGCCGGTGCGGCGCCAGCTCTGCAGCTTGCGGTAGAGGGTGGACTTGTTGATGCCGAGGGTGGCGGCGGTCTTCTCGCGGCTGTGGCCGAAACGGTCGAGGACCTTTTCGATGTAGCGGCGCTCCAGTTCGGCCAGGGTGGGCAGATCGGCGTCGATGGCCTCGCTCTCGGGGCGGCGCAGATCGCCGAGTTCCTCAAGCTGCATCACCGGCCCGTCGGCCAGGGCCACGTGGCGCTCCACCAGGTTCTGCAGTTCGCGCACGTTGCCGGGCCAGTCGTGCTGCAGCAGGCGGCGCATGGAGGCGGCGTCGAAGCCCTGCACGTCGCGCCCGT
>JALVPS010000099.1 GCA_027031685.1 Gammaproteobacteria bacterium
CGGGTCCATCCATCCCCCGTTAGCCCCCGTCGATCTTTTTTGGAGAGATTTCACGCTTTCCTGTCATCCTCGTCCCTATAATCGCTGGCGCTTGCCGGGGTGGGTAGCGATGCCCACGCCCACCACCCACCACAACTGTCACAACAACCGATGGGGGACTCCATGGAAGAGAAATGGTATGTCATTCACACCAAGCCCAGACAGGAAGACATTGCCTGCACCAATCTGGAGAACCAGGGGTTCGAGGTGTACCTGCCGCTGCTGCAGGGCACCAAGCGCCTGCGTGGCAAGTGGCGGGAGGTGGTGGAGCCCATGTTCCCCCGTTACCTGTTCATCCACCTCACCATGTATGTGGACAACATCGCCCCGGTGCGCTCCACGCGCGGCGTGAGCAACTTCGTGCGCTTCGGCGAGCTGCCCACCCCGCTGCCGGACGGCTTCGTGGAGCATCTGAAGGAACTGGAGGACCCGCGCCTGGGCTTCATCCGCAAGGACCCGCCGCCGTTCAAGAAGGGCGACAAGGCCACCATCGTGGACGGCCCGCTGGCCGGCCTGACGGGCATCGTGCAGGCCAAGAGCGGCCAGGAGCGGGTCATCCTGCTGCTCAATATGCTGGGGCGGCCGCAGAAGATCGCCGTGCCCAGAGACAAGCTGGTGCTGGCCACCACCTGAGCCTGCCCCCTCCCGCCTTTCATGTGCCACGCCGCCCTTGATGCGTGTCAAGGCGGCGGCGGGCGCCTGTGCTGAGAATTGCCCGTGTTTTTTGCATGGGTATGGCCGCATGGACACGGATCTCATCATCATCGGCGCCGGCCCGGCCGGTCTCGGCCTGGCCCGCTCCCTGGACGGCAGCGGGCTGCGCATCCACCTGATCGAGGCGCAGCCCGAAGGGGCGCTGGCCGACCCCGCCTTCGACGGGCGCGACATTGCCCTCACGCACCGCTCGGTGCGCCTGCTGCAGGACATGGGGGTATGGGCGCGCCTGCCGCCCGGCGCCGTGGGGCCGCTGCGCGAGGCGCGCGTGCTGGATGGGCGCTCGTCCTGGTTCCTGGGCTTCGACGCCCGTCGCGAGCGGCTGGAGGCGCTCGGCTATCTGGTCTCCAACCACCACATCCGGCGCGCCCTGTACGAGGCGGTGCGCCAGCAGCCGGACGTGCACTGGCGCTGCGCACGGCGCGTGACGGCGGTGCATAGTGATCGGCAGCAGGCCAGCGTGACGCTGGACGACGGGCAGCGCCTGACCGCGCCGCTGGTGGTGGCGGCCGACTCGCGCTATTCACGCAGCCGCCAGCAGATGGGCATCCCGGCGCGGGCGCGCGATTTCGGTCGCGTGGCCATCGTCGGCCGCATGCGCCACGAGCGGCCCAACGAGGGGGTGGCCTACGAGTGCTTCCAGTACGGGCAGACGCTGGCCGTCCTGCCGGTGGCGCCCTTCGAGTCGTCCATCGTCACCACCGTGCCGGCGTCGCGCGTCGACGAGGTCATGGCCATGGCGCCGGCCGACTACGCGGCCGAGGTGGCGGAACGTTTCGGCCACCGGCTGGGAGAGATGGAGATCGGCAGCGAGCGTTTCCGCTACCCGCTGGTGGGCGTGCACGCCGACCGCTTCGCGGCGCAGCGTTTCGCCCTGGTGGGGGACGCAGCGGTGGGCATGCATCCGGTCACGGCGCACGGCTTCAATCTGGGGCTGTCCGGGCAGGCGCGGCTGGCGCGCCGGCTGCGGGCTGCCGCCGAGCGCGGCGGCGATCTGGGTGACGCGGCCCTGCTGCAGGCCTACAGCCGCGAACACCGCCGCGAGACCTTGCCGCTCTACCTGGGCACCAACGGCATCGTGCGCCTGTTCACCGACGACTCGCCGCCGGCCCGCTTGCTGCGCAAGGGCGTGCTGCGCCTGTCGGATCGCCTGCCGCCGGTCAAGTGGGCCATCACCCGCAAGCTGACGGCCGTGCACGGCTGAGCGGGCGCGCCCGGCGCCCGCTCGATCCGTGGCCTGGGGATGGCGCGGCGGCGTTCAGCCGCGCCGGCGCAGCATGACCAGGTTGGCCAGGCAATAGGTGGCGCCCATGCCCAGCAGCGACAGCAGGACCAGCGACGCGCCCCAGAACAGGGACAGGAAGCCGTCGGCCTGGCCGGTGCGGATGGCCTGGACGCCCAGCGCCACGAGGTAGGCGCCGGTGAGACAGCCGAGCAGGGCGCCGAGGGTGCACAGGCTGCGCGCCAGGAAGCGGCGCTTTTCGGTGGGGGCTGCGTGTTGCAAGGGGTCTTCCTCCCTGGTGGTCGATGGTGGATGCCGGGGGGCGCGTAGGGTAGCAGCCCGCGCCCGCTGCCGCCCGCCGTGGCCGGCGAACGGCACGGGCGGGGGGCCGGGCGGCACGCTCAGGCCGGCGCGGCCACTTTGGGCAGGTGGGCCAGGGCCTCCTCGATGGCTGCCTCCGGATATTCGTAGTCCTCCAGCTCGCCGGCGAAGTACTTGTCGTAGGCGGCCATGTCGAAGTGGCCGTGGCCGGACAGGTTGAAGAACAGCACCCAGGGCTCGCCCGTGTCCTTGCAGGCCAGGGCGTCGTCGATGACGGCGCGGATGGCGTGGTTGGACTCGGGGGCGGGGATGATGCCCTCGGCGCGGGCGAACTGGACGCCGGCCTCGAAGGTGGCCAGCTGGGGCACGGCGCGCGCTTCGATTAGCCCCTCGTGGTAGAGCTGGGAGACCAGCGCCGAGTCGCCGTGGTAGCGCAGCCCGCCGGCGTGGATGCCGGGCGGCATGAAGTCGTGTCCCAGGGTGTACATGAGCAGCAGCGGGGTCATGCCGATGGCGTCGCCGTAGTCATAGGTGTAGCGGCCCTTGGTGAGGGTGGGGCAGGAGGACGGCTCCACCGCCACCAGGCGCACCTCGCGCCCGGCCGCCTTGTCGGCGAAGAAGGGGAAGGCCACGCCGCCGAAGTTGGAGCCGCCGCCGCAGGGCGCGTACACCACGTCCGGGTAGTCGCCGATCTTCTCGAACTGCTTCTTGGCCTCCTGGCCGATGACCGTCTGGTGCAGCAGCACGTGATTGAGCACCGAGCCCAGGGAGTAGTTGGTGTCGTCCCGCGAGGCGGCCTCCTCCACGGCCTCGGAGATGGCGATGCCCAGGGAGCCGGGCGAGTCCGGGTGCTCGGCCAGGATCTTGCGGCCCGCCTCGGTCTGGTCCGATGGGCTGGGCAGCACCTCGGCGCCCCAGGTGTGCATCATGGAGCGGCGGAACGGCTTCTGCTCGTAGCTCACTCTGACCATGTACACCCGCACGTCCAGGCCGAACATCTGCCCCGCCAGGGCCAGTGACGAGCCCCACTGGCCGGCGCCGGTCTCGGTGGTGAGGCGGTGGATGCCGGCCTGCCGGTTGTACCAGGCCTGGGCCACGGCCGTGTTGGGCTTGTGCGAGCCCGCCGGGCTGACGCCCTCGTACTTGTAATAGATGCGCGCCGGGGTGCCCAGGGCCTGTTCCAGGCGATGGGCGCGGAACAGGGGCGAGGGGCGCCACAGGGTATAGGCCTGGCGCACCTCCTCCGGAATGGGGATCCAGCGCTCGGCGCTCACCTCCTGCTCGATGAGCGCCGCGGGGAAGATGGCCGCCAGCGCGTCCGGGCCCACCGGCTGGCCGTCCGGCCCCAGGGGCGGCGCCGGCGGGTTGGGCATGTCGGCCACGACGTTGTACCAGTGGGTGGGAATCTCGTTCTCGTCGAGCAGGATCTTGGTCTGCTGCATCGCTGCGCTCCTTTGGTGTTTTCGAGGCGGGGACGCGGGCGCCGCCGGCGGCGGGCCCGTTCCAACCATACCACCGGGACGGGAATTGTGAAGGGCTGTGAACGGCGCTGGGCGCCTGGCGTCATTCGACGCCTTGGTTCGAATCGTGAGAGATGCTTGTCAGTTCACGGGAAAACTGGCGCGGCAGGTTGGCATCGATAAGAAAACGCGCCATCAAGCCGTCTCTTGCAGCACGTAGCGGTGGTCCATGAGACGGGAGGCGAAGGTGAGACAGGCGCGGATGTCTTCCGCCGTCAGTTCCGGATACTGCTGGAGGATCTGTTCGGGCGTGTCGCCGGCCCCGAGGAACTCCAGGATGGTCTGCACGGCGATGCGGGTGCCGCGCACGGTGGGACGCCCGTTGCAGATGTCGGGATCGATGACGATGCGTTCGTCGAGGGTGGTCGAGTCGGTCATGATGCGGTGGTGATGTGGCCAAGCTTCATCTTACCGCATCGGCGGGATTCAGTGTCCCGGCCCGTCGCCGGCCTCTTCCAGCAGGCGCAGGTAGTGGGCGTAGCGCTGCGGGTGGATGGTGCCGGCCTCCACGGCGGCGCGCACGGCGCAGCCGGGCTCGCGCCGGTGCAGGCAGTTGTGGAAGCGGCACTGGCCGAGCAGGGGGGCGAATTCGCGGAAGCCGTGCTGGTAGCGCTCGGCGGGCATGGGGGGCGGGGTGAAGTCGCGGATGCCGGGCGAGTCGATGAGCTCGCCGCCGTCGGGCAGTTCGTACAGCCAGGTGACGCTGGTGGTGTGCTGGCCCAGCTCGGCCTTTGCCGACAGCCCGGCGGTGCGCGCGTTGGCGTCGGGCACCAGCAGGTTGGTGAGGGAGGACTTGCCCACGCCGGACTGGCCGATGAGGATGCTGGTGTGGCCGCGCAGGGCGACGCGCAGGGCGTCCAGGGTGGCCGGCTCGGCGGTGGTGGTGTCCGGCACGGGGTAGCCGATGCCGCGGTACACGGCCAGCATCCCGTTCAGGCCGGCGGGGGCGGGCAGGTCGATCTTGTGGTGCAACAGCAGGGCGTCGGCGGGCAGCAGCTCGCTGGCCACCAGCAGCTTGTCCACCACGAACCAGTCGGGCGCGGGGCGGTGGGCGGTGACCACCACCACCTGGTCGATGTTGGCGGCGATGATGCGCGGCTGGCCGCGGAAGTAGCTGCGCACCAGCTGATTTCGGCGCGGCAGGATGGCGCTGACCACCAGCCCGCCGGGCGTCTCCCCCCAGCGCACGTGGTCGCCGCACACCACGTGCTGCAGCTTGCGGCGGGCGGTGGCGCGGCGCACCGTGCCGTCCGGCAGGCGCACCAGCAGGGTGGCGCCGAAGCGGCTGACCACCCGGCCCTCGCCGCGGGCGCTCATGGCCCGGTGAGCAGGGCGTCCACCTTGGCGGCGCAGATGAAGTCGTTCTCGGACAGGCCCCCCACGGTGTGGGTGGACCAGCGCACGGTGCAGCGGTTGTAGCCCACCTGCAGGTCGGGGTGGTGGTCGGCGCGGTGGGCGATCCAGGCCACGGCGTTGACGAAGGCCATGGTCTCGTGGAAGTCCATGAAACGGAATTCACGCTCGATGGCCCGGTCGTCGTCGGCCAGGGCCCAGGCGCTGTCCAGCAGCGGCAACAACTCGCCAATGCGGCGGTCGTCCAGGGGCGGGGAGCCCGGCGCCACGGCGTGGCAGTGCCGGGCGGCGAGTTCGGCGGCGGTGGTCATGGCGTCCTCCCGGTCACTTCTTCTTCGGGAACTTGTAGTACTGCTGGTTGAGGTATTCCACGACGTCGAGGATGTCGTCGTCGAACCACTTGAGGTTGAGATTGGTCTCGCAGCGGCGCACCTGGCTCTCCAGCTGGGCCAGGTTGTGCACGCGGCGCTGGCTGCGGGTGTACAGCACGGAGCCGTCGCCGCCGGTCATGTTGCGGTGGCAGCCCACGCAGGTCTTCTCGTGCAGCTGCTTGCCATGGGCGGCATCGGCCGCCCAGGCGGGGCCGCCGACCAGGGCGGTGGTGAGGGTGAGCAGTATCGGGATAGGCTTCATGGTCGTCTCCTGCTGATGCGTGGAATACGGTGGGTCAGTGCCGGGCGCACTGCTCGAGATGGCGGATGCGCACCGGCGCGGGCGGGTGCGAATCGTGGAAGCCGGAATACAGGGGGTCGGGGGTGAGCGTGCTGGCGTTGTCGCGGTACAGGCGTACCAGGGCGCCGATCAGGTCGCGGGCGCTGGTCTGGCGGGCGGCGTAGCAGTCGGCCTGGAACTCGTGGCGGCGCGAATACCAGGCCATGAGCGGCTGCAGGAAGAAGGTGAACACCGGCGCCACCAGCACGAACAGCAGAAGGCCCAGGGGCAGGGCCGGCATGGCCACGCCCAGGCCGTGGTAGAAGGCCGGCTGGGGCAGCAGCCAGGCCAGCACGGCGAAGCCCAGCAGGCTGCTCACCGCGCTCAGCAGCAGGCCCTTCAGCACGTGCCGGTAGTGGTAGTGGCCCAGTTCGTGGGCCAGCACGGCCAGGGTCTCGTCGGGCGAGAGCGTCTCCAGCAGGGTGTCGAAGAAGACGATGCGCTTGTGGCGCCCCAGGCCCGTGAAATAGGCGTTGCCGTGGCCGGAGCGGCGCGAGCCGTCCATGACGTAGATGCCCCGGCTGTGGAAGCCGCTGCGCGCCAGCAGGTCCTCGATGGCCTGGCGCAGGCGGGCG
>JALVPS010000100.1 GCA_027031685.1 Gammaproteobacteria bacterium
GGGCTGCGCCGCAGTGACGCGCAGCAGGGCGGCGGCGCGCCGGCCGTCAGCGGCCGTCGGCCAGGGGGGATCGATCAGCAGCAGGCTGCGCCGGACGAGCAGGGCCGGCCCCAGGCGCCAGCCGTCGTCGTGATGCAGGCGCGGGCGGGGATCACCGGTCAGGGCGGCGCGCAGGCGGCGCAGGGTGGGGCCATGCCGCTCGATGAGGTGCAGCCGGTCGCCGGGGGCCAGGGCGGCGCGCAGCAGCAGGGGCGAGCCCAGGTAGGTGCCACCGGCCAGGGCGTCCTGCTGGGCGGCCAGCCAGGGGCGCAGCGGCGCCGGACAGCCGCGCGAGCGCAGGTGGTGGGACAGGCGGTGGGCCGCGGCGCGCGGCGACAGGCGGTAGCGGCCGGCGCCGGCGTGCAGGTCCAGCAGCCGCCACGGTCCGCGCTGGCGGGGCAGCGCGGCCAGCAGGGCGCCCAGCACGGCGTGCTTGAGCAGGTCGCCGTGGTTGCCGGCGTGTGCGGCGTGGTCGTACCGCACGGGGTGTGGCTCAGGCCTTGCCGGGGCGCAGGCCGGGCAGTTCGGCGCGCCGTCGCCGCGGCCGGCAGCGGCGTGGCAGCAGGGGTGGGCGCATGAGCTGCCGGAAGCGGCGCTTCCAGTCCGCGAAGTCGAGGGGCTCGCCGTGGTACTGGGCGGCCTCCAGCTCGCGCACCAGCCGGCGCAGCCGCTCCGGCCGCACGCGCGGGTTGCAGGCCGCCAGGGCCTCGGCGATCTGCGGCATGGGGGTGTTGACCGGCAGCGCCAGGTGCTTGGTGACGTACAGCTGGAACAGCTGGCACCAGTCCTGGGGCCGCTCGCTCACCTCGATGCGCTTTACGCAGTGCCACACGCGCCAGTAGGCGGGCAGGCGCTGGGCCAGCCGGTGGCGCAGGCGGCGCAGGAAACCGAGAGGCGACAGGCGGGCGAGCACGGGCCGCAGGCGGCCGCCGGTGGCGGCCCACAGCCGGCCCGCGGTGGCCCCCACCAGCGCATTCAGGCGTGGCCGCACGTGCCGGCTGCGCAGCATGACCACCGCCCACCAGGCCACGTAGCCGGCCAGGATGACCAGCAGCGGGATGGACAGGCGGGCGGTGAGGCTGGCGCCGTCACCCCCGGCCTCGATGGCCCGGCGCCGCTCCGCCGGCAGCTCGATGCGCTGGTCCGGATCGCCCTGTACGCGCAGTGAGCGGGCCGTGAGCACCGCCTGCTCGGCACGCCCGGTACGGGCGTTCCACCAGTCGACGCGCACCAGCGGCAGGCGCAGTGACCCGCCGCGCAGGGGCACGATGGTGTAGCGCTCGGTGCGCGTGCCCAGCACGTCGCGCCCGTTGCGCGCCACGCGCGTGTCCAGCTGCCTGGATTCCAGGTAGGCGCGGAAGTCGTCGCCGTGCAGGCGCTCGGCCAGGGAGGGCAGCTGCTGGGCCGTGGCCCCCTCGGCGGCGAGGGTGACGGTGAGGGCCAGGGGTTGGCCGGGGGCCACCTCGCCGTTGCCGTCCAGTCGGCTGGTGATGCGCAGGCGGTTCATGGCCAGCCAGGGGCGCACGCCGGCCACCGGCTTGTGGACGGTGAGCCGCTCGCCCTGGCCGATCCGGAAGCGGAAGCCATCGCCGGGCCGGCCCGCCGCCCCGTAGTACTGGCCGCGCACCGTGACCGGCGGGATGGTGTATTCGCCGGGGCGGGTGGGGGTGAGGGCGTACAGGAACTCGGTGAGGTACTGCTGGCCGTCCAGGCGGCGCGTGTGGGCGTAGGCCAGCGTGTCCACCGTGATGTTGTCCAGGTGCGGGAAATCGACGTTCACCGCCGCCACATTGCCGCTGGAGACGACCTCGATGCGGTACAGGGCGGCCTGCTGGGGATAGAGCCGGTGGCTGTACAGGCCGCCATTCACCAGCGGTGGGCGCAAGGACTGCCGGGCGGCGGTCACGGCCGTGCCGGCCGGGGCGGTGGCGGGCCGGCCGCCCAGCGGCGTGCCGTAGGGATAGCTGCCGTAGCCGCCCTGGCGCTGGCCGAAGTGACGGCTACCCATGCCG
>JALVPS010000101.1 GCA_027031685.1 Gammaproteobacteria bacterium
CGAGAACCCGAACCCGCCACGCCTGTACCCGCTGGCCGATGCCGCCTGGCCCGACGACGAGACCCCGGTGGCCCTGGCCTGCAGCCTGAGCGGACGGCTGGCCTGCCTGGCCTGGCGCGAGGACGAGGACGGCCCTGCGGAGGCCGTGCTGCGCTGCCTGGACGGGCAGGGCCGCCTTGGCGAGCCCCAGCGCCTGCTGGGCAGCCGCCACCCCTACAGCCTGGCCTGGCAGAACGCCGACCAGGTGGCGCTGCTGGTCTGCGGCGAGGTCGTCGAGGCCGGCGCCAGCGAGGCAAGCAGCGAGGCCCGTGTCTACCCCGTGCGCACCGGCGGCAGCCAGTACCCGGCCGGCGACCTCTACCCCCTCAAGCCCGACTACGACCTCGGCCCCTTCCTGCACGGCTTGGACTATCCGCCCCACTATCCGGCCGGCGCCACCAGCCACGGCCTGCACCGTCTGTCCTTTCCCTTCTTCACCCGCGCAGGCGAGGCCCGCGACCGGGGCGTCGCGCGCCCACTGGACGCCGGCGAGCCCGGCAGCGTCTGGCACCGTCTCTACCTGGAGGCCGTGGTGCCCGTCGGCTGCGGCCTGCGCATCTGGCTGGCCGCCAGCGAGCGGGCGGACGCCGCCGAGGACGAGCTGGCGTGGTTCGAGCACCGCCTGGGCGATTTCCTCCCGGGGGAGGGCGACGACCTGCCGCGGGCCAGCTGGCTGCCCCAGGCCTCCGAGCTGCCCCACCATCCCGGCCTGCTGCCCTGCGCCCGCGAGCCCGGCCGCAAGGGCCTGTTCACGGTCCTGGTGCAGCGCCACGGCCGCCGCGTGCGCAGCCTGCGCGGCCGCTATCTGCACCTGCGCCTGCGCCTGCACGGCCCCGGCAACGCCACCCCGGAGCTGTACGCCCTGCGCGCCTACGCCAACCGCTTCTCCTACGTCGAGCACTACCTGCCGGAGCTGTACCACGAACAGGTCTTCGCCCCGGAGGCCGACGAGAACGGCGGCGCCACCCCGGCCGACTTCCTCGAACGCTACGTGGACAACATGGAGGGCGTGCTCACCACCCTGGAGGACCGCATCGCCTTCAGCGACCTGCTGACCCGGCCGCGCACCGTGCCCGCGGAGAGCCTGGACTGGCTGGGCAGCTGGGTCGGCCTGGCCTGCGAGCCCGGCTGGGGCGAGGCGCAGCGGCGGGCCTTCCTGGAACACGCCGGCGAGCTGCACCGCTGGCACGGCACCCTGCACGGCCTGCGCCTGGCCCTGGACCTGGTCAGCGACGGCGGCGTGGGCCGCGGCGAGATCGTGGTGGTGGAGGACTTTCGCCTGCGCCGCACCTTCGCCACCATCCTCGGCGCCGACCTGGACGACGGCGACGACCCGCTCACCCTCGGGGCCATGGAGTCCGGCAACAGCTTCGTCGGCGACAGCCTGTTCCTCGGCGACGAGGACCGGCGCGAATTCCTCGCCCTGTTCGCCGCCGACCTCGAACTCGAGACCAACGAGAGCGAGGCGGTGGCCGCCTTCTTCGACAGCCTGGCCTTCCGCGTCACCCTGCTGGTGCGCGAGGGCCTCGACACGCAGACCCTGGGCAACCTGCAGCGCATCGCCGAGCGCGAGGTGCCGGCGCACGTGAAATACCGCATCCAGGCCGCCAGCCCGCGCCTGCTGGTGGGCATCGCCTCGCTGGTGGGGGTGGACACCTGGCTGGACCAGCGGCCCGCGCCCAGGCCGGCGCGGGTGGACCGCAGCCACATCGGCCGCGGCGACCTCGTCACCGGCCGCGCGGCGCTGGATCTGCGCATGGCCGGGGTACCCGACAGCCCGCCGCCCGAGGCCCGCGCCCACGCGGAGGAGGCCGCCTGGGGCGAGGACGTGGTGCTCGACGCCAGCGACTCGCGCGCCGCCGAGGGCCGCCGCCTGGTGGCCTACCGCTGGTCGCTAGAGGATGGCGATGGCATCGATTTTTCCAACGACTGAGCAGAGGAGAGTGCAGTCATGACGAGCAAGACCCTGAAGGAACTGATCACCGGCCCCATCACCACCCCCGACCCCATCC
>JALVPS010000102.1 GCA_027031685.1 Gammaproteobacteria bacterium
CCGAGCACCAGCCAGGCATGGCCGGTGTGCAGCACCCACACCAGCGGCACCTGCCAGATGCGCGGGTGATACCAGCAGCCGGCGCGCAGCAGGTTGAGCAGCCCGGTGAGCAGGGCCAGCAGGGCCATGGCGCGCGCGTTGCCCCACAGCAGGTCGGCGGCCATGAGCGCGAACAGCGCCCACAGGGCGCCCTGCTCGCCCAGCCGGCGCAGCGGGCCCTGGCGCAGGGTGACCTGCAGGCCGCGCTCGGTGAAGAAGGGGATCACCCGCCCGCCCATGATGATGAGGATGCCCAGCACGGCGTACAGGGCCAGCCGCTCGGCGCGCGGCAGCAGGATGGCGCGCTCGGGGTCCAGCAGGGCCCAGTAGCCGAGCACGTCGGCCAGGCACATCAGCCCCAGCAGCAGGGTGAACACGTAGCTCTTGCGGTGGCCGGCCCGCACCAGCGGCTGGGCCACGGCCAGGGTGGCCAGTACCAGGAAGCCGCAGTCCAGGGCGGCCAGCACGCCGGCCGGCAGCCAGCCGCCGAAGTGCAGCACGCGCGGCAGCAGCCACAGCAGGAACAGGGCCGCCAGCGGGCGCCCGCGCAGGGTGTCGATGCCGGTCCAGTTGCGCACCGCCGTGAGCAGGAAGCCGATGACCACCGCGGCGGTGTAGCCGAACAGCATCTCGTGGGCGTGCCAGAAATAGGCCCCCAGCGTGCTGGGCAGCGCGAAGCCGCGCAGGGCGCTGGCCAGCCACAGGGCCATGCCCAGCGCGCCGTACAGCGTTGCCCCCAGGAAGAAGGGGCGAAAGCCCAGCGCCCACAGGGCAAAGCTGTCGGGCGGCACGCGCTTGGCGGTCAGCTCGGAGACGGGAATGAAGGACATGACACCGGTTCCACGCAATGGGGAGCCGGATTGTCAGTCATGGGCGGGGGCGTTGGCCATGATCACGGTCAATGCGTGGCCGGGGCAGGGGGCCACGCAGGCGCCGCAGCCGTTGCAGCGCGCCGGGTCCACCCGGGGCAGGGAGACGAAGTCGCCCTGGATGGCCCGCGTGGGGCAGGCCGTCTGGCAGCTCAGGCAGATGACGCCCTGGTGGGCGATGCAGCGGTCGGCGTCGATGCGGGCCAGGCCCAGCGCGGGCAGGGCGGCCAGGTCCAGGGCGGGCGGCGCCTCCGGGCAGGCCAGCAGGCACTCGGCGCACAGGGTGCAGCCGCCCTGGGTGAAGTCCAGCCAAGGTAGACCCTGCAGCCGGTGCTCCGGCTCGTGGCGGCGCACGATGGCCGGGTCGCAGGCCGCCGCGCAGGGCGCCTCCTCGCAGGCCGCGCAGCGTGCGGCGTCGGGCGCGCTGCCGGCGGGCCAGGGAAGCCCCGGCCCGCGCGGAAGATCGGTCGCCTGCCGCCCCTCGGCCGTGAGAAAGGCGCCCTTCAGAAAGCCCCGGCGCGTCGGGTCCACGGCCGGCTCATTTTCCGAAGGTGTTCTGCACCAGCGGCTTGGCGTTGGTCTGCGGCCGGTGGCACTGGGTGCACACGAAGCGCGAGCCGCTCAGCTTGCCCTTGTGCTCGGCAGGCTTGGCGCCGGCCTCCGGCTTGCCGTAGGCGCCGGTCTGGTAGTGCGAGGCGGGAATGGGGATCGGCTCGCCCTTCTTCACCTTCTGGCCGACCTTGTCCGGCTGCAGGTGGCAGCCCAGGCAGGCGTTGTTCTTGATGGTCACCGGCATCAGCCCGGTGACGTCGTGGGGGATGAGGGGCGGGGCGGTGTTGTAGCCGGGGTCCCACAGCGTGTTGCCGGCACCGGGCGGCTTGCCGGCGTGCTGCACGGCGGGCGGGGTGGGGACGTCGGTGACGTCCGTCTTGCTCAGCCCCAGCTGGCTGGGATCGATGGCCTTGGCTGCCTGGGCGCCGATGGCGGTCGAGCAGAGCAGGGCGAGACCGACGGTCAGAATGCGTTTTTTCATGACACGTTCTCCTCTGTGGATTGGATGGCTGACGGCGTGCTGTGACGGGGAAGGGAGCGGATGCGGGCACGCAGATCGAATTTGAGGGTGTCCTCCGGACACACGGTGATGCAGCGGCCGCAGTTGGTGCACTCGCCGGAGGCCACCATGCCGTTCTGGGCCGCCTTCTTGAAGTTGAGCACCTGCGGCTCGGGGCACACCCGCACGCACTCGCCGCAGTGGGTGCAGGTGGGGGTGTCGTAACTGATGCGCACCTGGGCCACGCGGCCGGGGATGGCGTAGAAGGCGCCCAGCGGGCAGAAGTGGCCGCACCAGCCGTGCTTGAGCACCAGCAGGTCGAGCAGGAAGATGCCGACGATGGCGGTCCAGCCCATGCCCATGCCGAAGATGAGGCCGCGGTGGAGGATGCTGATGGGGCTGACCCACTCGAAGGCGGCCACGCCGGTGAGGGCCGACAGCAGCAGGGCCAGGCCCAGCACGGCGTAGCGCACGTTGCGCTTGACGTTGATCTGGTTGGTGATGCCCAGCTTCACGCGCAGCCAGTTGGCCAGGTCGGTGACCATGTTCACCGGGCAGGCCCAGGCGCACCAGGTGCGTCCGCCCACCAGCGTGTAGAAGCCGAGCACGATGATCGCCCCCAGCAGCACGCGCGTATTGAGCCAGTGCTCGGTGAGCAGGATCTGCAGCACGGCGAAGGGGTCGGCCAGGGGCACCAGGCCGGCCACCTCGGAGGCGCTCAGGTTGCCGGACAGCAGCGGCGCGCCGAGCAGCGTCCAGCCCCAGTGGAAGGTGCCGAAGAACAGCACCAGGATGGTGATCTGCACGATGCGCCGGTAGATGATGTAGCGCCACACGCGCAGCTTGCCGGTGAAGGTGTCCGGCATCTCGAAGTAGCGCACGGGGCGGCCGTTGGGGCCGATGCGCGGCTTGTTGGCGGCTGGCTGGCTCATGGCTCACCCTGGTTGAGATAGTCGAGGCCGGGCACCTCGGCCGGCTTGCCCGGGCGCTTCTTGGCGGCCGGCGAGCGGCGCGGCTCGAACTTGAATTCCTCGGTGATCTTGGACTCGATCTTCCAGCCCAGCCGGTAGTGCTCGCCGATCTTGCCCTGCACCAGGCGCGGCTGCACCACGCGGATGGCGGCCTCCTCGGTGGGGCAGGCCTCCTCGCACATGCCGCAGCCGGTGCAGGCGTCGCTGTGCACGATGGGCACGAACATGGCGTGCTTGGAGAGCTTGCGCGGGTTGACCTCGGTGGTGATGGCCCTGCCCTTCACCGGGCACACCCGATAGCACACCTCGCAGCGCAGCCCGTTCCAGGACAGGCAGTTCTCGATGTCGATGACCGCCAGCCCCATGCGCGCGTCCTCGATGCGCTCCAGGCCGGTGAGGGCGCCGGTGGGGCAGGCGTTCATGCAGGGAATGTCGGGACACATGTAGCAGGGGATCTGGCGCGGCTCGAAGAAGGGCGTCCCGATGGGCGCCAGGTCGCCGGGCGCCGCCAGCTTCAGGGTGTCATAGGGGCAATCCACCACGCACTGGCCGCACTTGATGCACTTGGCGTGGAAGTCGTCCTCCGCCAGCGCGCCCGGCGGGCGCAGGGCGAACACGCCGGCCGTGGCCTGCTGGGTGAGCAGGTAGGACCAGAACGTGCCGCCCGTGGCGGCCAGCGCCACGCCCTGGCCGAGACGGGCCAGGAAGTGGCGTCGTGCTTTCTGTGACGGATCCATGGCTTCGATCGTCTGCGGCGCTGGACGGCGGACCGGCATCACGGGGATGCCGGTCCGCCGTTGATCACCGGGCCGTGCTCAGGCCTTGGTGATCTTCACTGCACACTTCTTGAAGTCGGTCTGCTTCGAGATGGGGCAGGTTGCGTCCAGGGTGAGCTTGTTGATGTACACGTTCTCGTCGAACCAGGGCACGAACACCACGCCACGCGGCGGCGTGTTGCGGCCCTGGGTCTCGACGCGGGCGTGCACCTTGCCGCGCCGCGAGGCGAGCTGGACCACGTCGTTGCGCTTGACCCCGACTTTCGCGGCGTCCTTGGCGTTCATGTATACCTTGGCGTAGGGCATGGCGCGGTGCAGCTCGGGCACGCGGTTGGTCATGGTGCCGGAGTGCCACTGCTCCAGGACGCGGCCGGTGACCAGCCAGAACGGATAGCGGTCGTCGGGCTGCTCCACGGGCGCGGCATAGGGCCGGAAGAAGATCTTGGCCTTGCCGGCCAGGCTCTTCTTCTGCTTGTCGGTGATCTTGTCCAGGTCACCGCTGGGCAGCTTCTTGAGCGCCGGCCCGTAGAACTCGAAGTCGCCGTGCTTGACGTACGGGTCGTACTTGGCGTTGAAGCGCCAGCGGGTCTCCTTCCACTCGCCGGAGGCGGTCTTGATGACCGGCCAGCGCAGGCCGCGCACGTCGTCGCGGTAGTACACGTCGAAGTCGGCCAGGTCGTGGGCATGGCCGCGGCCGAACTGGGCGTACTCCTGCCACAGGGCCTTCTCCGGGAACCAGCCGTCGCCGAGGGCCTCGGCCACGTGGTTGGGATGGCCCTTGGCCACCTTGTCGTCCGGCCAGGGATACTTCTTCTTGTTCTCCGGCGTGGCGAACAGCACGTCGTACAGGGTGTCGTCCGGCGAGTAGCCCATCTTCTGTGCCTCGGCCAGCACGTCGGGCAGCTTGCCGTCCTCGAAGCCCTCGGCCTTCAGGCCGGGCACGGGCTGCTCACCCCAGACCTCCTTGAGCTTGAAGCGCTTGGAGAACTCCAGGGTCTGCCACAGGTCGCCGCGGGCCTGCCCCGGCGGGGCCACCTGCTGGCGCCAGGCCTGCGAGCGGCGCTCGGCGTTGCCGTAGGCGCCCCACTTCTCGAAGATCATGGCCGCCGGCAGGATCAGGTCGGCCACCTTGGCGGAGATGCCGGGATAGCCGTCGGAGCAGACGATGAAGTTGTCCATCTTGCGCGCCGCCTTGATCCAGTGGTTGGCGTTGGCCGTGGCCTGGAAGGGGTTGTTCACCTGGATCCAGGCGAACTTGATGTGGCCGTCCTCCAGGTCGCGCATGATCTTGGTGATGTGGCTGCCCACCTTGGGGTTGATGGTGCGCGGCGGCAGCTTCCAGATCTTCTCGGCCAGGTCGCGGTGCTTCTTCTTGAACACCACCATGTCGGCCGGCAGGCGATGGGCGAAGGTGCCCACCTCGCGCGCGGTGCCGCAGGCGGAGGGCTGGCCGGTGAGCGAGAAGGCGCCGTTGCCGGGCTTGGCCTGACGGCCGGTGAGCAGGTGGATCATGTAGTTCTGCTCGTTGACCCAGGTGCCGCGCTGGTGCTGGTTGAAGCCCATGGTCCAGTAGGACACGATCTTGCGGTCCTTGTCGCAGTACAGGTCGGCCAGGGCCTTGAGCTTCTTCTTGAACGCATCGAGCGGCTCGTCGGCGTCGCCCTTGGCCAGCTCGGCCACGAAGTCCAGCGTGTACGGCTCGACGCCGCGCTTGAACTCCTCGAAGCTGATCAGCCAGTGCTTGCCGGCGCTCTTGGCGTTCTTCTGCTCCACCACCTCGCCGGGCTTGCGGCGCTGGGCGATGGCCTCGTACTTGTCCAGCTTGACCTTCTTCTGCTTGGCGACGATCTCCTTCTCCTCGGGGAAGGCGTACTTGGTGGTGCCGCGCATGCCGTAGCCGATGTCGTAGGGGCCGGTGGCGAACACGCAGTGCTTCTCCACGAACTCCTTGTCCATGGCGCCGCGCTTGATGATCTCGCGCGCGATGTAGTTCTGGATGGCCAGGTCGGTGCTCGGCTTGAACACGATGGTCATGTCCGCCAGGTTGGACGGCATGTTGCGCAGCGTGGTCAGGTTGACGATCTTCATCTTGTCGTGCGACAGGCGCCGGTTGGCGATGCGCGCCCACAGGATGGGGTGCATCTCGGCCATGTTGGCGCCCCACAGCACGGCGGTGTCGGTGTACTCGATGTCGTCGTAGTTGCCGGCCGGCTCGTCGATGCCGAAGGTCTGGATGAAGGCGGCCACGGCCGAGGCCATGCAGTGACGCGCGTTGGGGTCGATGTTGTTGCTGCGCAGGCCGGCCTTCATGAACTTGGCGGAGGCGTAGCCCTCGTGGATGGTGTACTGGCCGGAGCCGAAGATGGCCACGCCGGTGGGCCCCTTCTCCTTGAGCGCCTTCTTGCACTGGCGCTCCATCTCGTCGAAGGCCTGCTCCCAGGTGACGGGCACGAACTTGCCCTCCTTGTGGAACTTGCCGTCCTTCATGCGCATGAGCGGCGTGGTGAGGCGGTCCTTGCCGTACATGATCTTGGCGTTGAAGTAGCCCTTGACGCAGTTCAGGCCACGGTTGACCGGCGCGTCGGGGTCGCCCTTGGTGGCCACGATCCTGCCCTTGTGGGTGGCGATCATGATGCCGCAGCCGGTACCGCAGAAGCGGCACACGCCCTTGTCCCACTGCCACTCCTTCTCGGCCTCCTGGGCGGCCTTGGCCTGGGCCTGGGTGATGGGGATGCCGATGGTGGCGGCGGTGGTGGCGGCGATGCTGGTTTTCAGGAAGTCACGGCGGGTTTGTTTCATTGCAGGCCTCCGGGATAGACGGGATTCATTCGTTCAGATAGGCAGGGACGCAGACATCGTTCCGCGGCATGCCCGTGGCGGCGTCCAGGTCGTCGGGCAGGGGCTCGTGCAGCGTGTCGTCCTCGGCGAAGTAGTGGTAGACCATCTCGGCGTAGCGCACCTCGGGGATGGCCTTGATGGCGCGCAGGCCATCCACTTCGGCGCCGATGGTGGGGGCCTCCTGGACGACCACCAGCACCCCGCGCTCGGGGTCGGTCTGGTGCACCTCCATCCCCGCCAGGGCCTCGATCTTCTGGCGGCATGCATCGAGCGATTCGGGTCGGGTGGTGACGACGATTCCGGACAGATTCATGGGCGTTTGTCTCCTCTAGGGGGTGTCCACACCCCGTGCCCGGCCGACGCAATGTGGGGCGGCTGGCCCGGGGGCGGCATGGGCCGGCCGCCAGCGGCGGGTGGCCGACGGGCGTCAGCAAGGGAAGAATATCCGGCAGGAATGAGACATTTTCCTTAACCCAGGTTAAAAGCGGCGCAGATGGGCAGGGCTAAAGTGCAGCGGGGTTGATCCAGATCAAAAAAACCGTAATTGGCGCCGTTCTGCGCCGAAATACCCTTTTTATTGAGTGGAAATGAGGGGATTCCCGTCGGCGGGGCGTAGCACGCCGATGGGGCGCATGTCCAGCCCCTCGGCGGCGCCCAGCGCGGCCACGGCCTCGGCCGCCGCGGGCGCGGCGGCCACCAGCAGGCCGCCGCTGGTCTGCGGGTCGCACAGCAGGGCGCGCTGCCGCTCGTCCACCGGCGCCAGGTGGTGGCCGTAGCTGTCGAAGTTGCGCCGCGCGCCGCCCGGCGAGCAGCCGGCCGCCAGGTAGCGGTCCACGTTGGGCAGCAGGGGTACGGCGGCGAAGTCCAGCTCGGCGCGCAGGCCGCTGCCCTGGCACAGCTCCACCAGGTGGCCGGCCAGGCCGAAGCCGGTCACGTCGGTCATGGCGTGCACCTCCTCCAGCTCGGCCAGCGCCTCGCCCAGGCGGTTGAGGCGGCACATGGTGTCGATGGCGTGGCGGGCGTCCGCGGCCGCCAGCAGGCCCTTCTTCTGCGCCGTGGTGAGGATGCCGATGCCGATGGGCTTGGTGAGGAACAGCAGGTCGCCGGCGCGCGCCGTGTCGTTGCGCTTGAGGCGCGTCAGCGCCACGCGGCCGGTGACCGCCAGGCCGAAGATGGGCTCTGGGGCGTCGATGCTGTGGCCGCCGGCCAGGGGGATGCCCGCGGCGCGGCAGGCCGCCCGCCCGCCGTCGATGACCTGCCGGCCCACCTCCGGCGGCAGCTTGTCCAGCGGCCAGCCGAAGATGGCGATGGCCATGAGCGGTGTGCCGCCCATGGCGTAGATGTCGCTGATGGCGTTGGTGGCGGCGATGCGCCCGAAGTCGAACGGATCGTCCACGATGGGCATGAAGAAATCGGTGGTGCTGATCACCGCCGTGCCGTCGCCCAGGTCGTACACGGCGGCGTCGTCGCGCGAGTCGTTGCCCACCAGCAGGGCCGGGAAGTCCCCGCCCGGCGGCAGGGCGCTCTGCAGGATCACGTCCAGCTTGGCGGGGGAGATCTTGCAGCCGCAGCCGGAGCCGTGGCTGTACTCGGTCATGCGGACGGGTTCGCTCATGGGTGCGGCGGGGCGTGCGGAAAAAGGGCGCCATTATACGGCGGCGGCGCCCTTCGGGTATGCTCTGCGCTCTCTCACAGCCCTGCCCGCCCATGCCGCTGGTGATTCTGGATCGCGATGGCGTGATCAACGCCGACTCGGACGCCTTCATCAAGTCGCCCCGGGAGTGGCGGCCCATCCCCGGCAGCCTGGCGGCCATCGCCCGCCTCAACCGGGCAGGCTGGCGGGTGGCGGTGGCCACCAACCAGTCCGGCCTGGCGCGCGGCCTGTTCGACCACCCCACCCTGGACGCCATCCACGCCACGATGCGGGCCGCGCTGGCCGAGGCCGGCGGCCATCTGGACGCGCTGCGCTACTGCCCGCACGGCCCCGACGACGGCTGCGACTGCCGCAAGCCGCGCCCTGGCCTGTTGCGCGCCATCGGCGCGGCCCTGGACGAGCCGCTAACCGGCGTGCCGGTCATCGGCGACTCCCTGCGCGACCTGCAGGCCGGCGTGGCGGTGGGCGGGCGGCCCATCCTGGTGCTCACCGGCAAGGGCCGGCGCACGCTGGCGGCCGGCGGCCTGCCGCCCGGCACTGCCGTGTACGAGGACCTGGCGGCGGCGGTGGATGCCCTGCTGGCGGAGGCGGCGGCGTGAGGCTGGCCTGCCACCCCTTGGTGCTGGGGCTGCGCTCAGTGGCATTCTGGGCCATGCTGGCCGCCAGCACCGTTTCCTTCGGCCTGTTGCTGCTGCCCGCGGCGGTGCTGCCGGTGCGTGCCCGCTTCGCCCTGGCCGCCACCTGGGCGCGCCTCAACATCGGCGCCCTGCGCCTGCTGTGCGGCGTGGACTACCGCGTGGAGGGGCGCGAGCACCTGCCGGGCGGGGCGGCCATCGTGCTCGCCAAGCACCAGTCCAGCTGGGAGACCCTGGCCTTCCCCTTCCTGCTGCCGCCGCAGGTGTTCGTGCTCAAGCGCGAGCTGCTGCGCATCCCCTTCTTCGGCTGGGGTCTGGCCCTGGTGCAGAACATCGCCATCGACCGCCGCGCCGGGCGCAGCGCCGTGCAGCAGGTGGTGGAGCAGGGCCGCGACCGCCTGGCGCGCGGCCGCTGGGTGGTGGTCTTCCCGGAGGGCACCCGCGTGGCGCCGGGCCAGAAGCGCCGCTACAAGATGGGCGGCGCCATCCTGGCCGCCGAAACCGGCTACCCCGTGGTGCCCGTGGCCCACAACGCCGGCCACTTCTGGCCGCGCCACCGCTTCATCAAGCGCCCCGGCTGCATCACCGTGCGCATCGGCCCGCCCATCGACCCGCGCGACCGCAGCCCCGCCGAGATCAACGCCGCCGCCGAGGCCTGGATCGAGGCGCAGATGCCCGAGCTCGACGCCCGCGCCCGCGCCAGCCTGGCCCGTTGCGGCGGGGGGTGCGGCGGCTGAGCGAGGGCTCGACGTGGCGCCTGCCGCGCAACCCGGGCTTTACCCCGCGGTGCCCCAAGACCAGGGTCCACCCGCAGGATGGCCCCCGGTGGCGTGCAGACGGAAAAGGGATCCCCCGGCGCTCCAGCGCCGGGCGAGGCGGGAAAAGACCCTGACCTTCTTTGCGGCGAGGCGGTCCTCGAGGGCGGCGGCGAAGGCATTGAAGAGATCGCGGCGCTGCGGACCGCCGACGCTACAGCTCGAGGTCGGTCAGCAGCGTCGCCGTATCGGGAAAGCACGACACCAGTTTGCGATCCATGGTCACCAGCCGGACGCCCAGCCCCTTCGCGAGTGCCACAAATTCGCAATCGTAGGCCGAACACTCGCTCTGGTTGACCAGCGAGAGGACATCCAGGGAGGCTACTTCGTATTCCTTGCCCTGGAACAGCGACTCCATCTCGGCCTGCATCTCCAGCGCCTGCTCGAAACGGATCAACCCCTTGCGCAGATAGAGCGAGAGGACGTTGCGGAATTCGCTGCGCCAGAGGGCCGGTGCCACCCACTCCGGGTCCCTGACCAGCAACCGCTCCGCGGCCTCGGTGTAAGGGGACGGCATCGCCAGGTAGGCGATGAGATTGGTGTCGGCGACGATCACGGCCGGCCTTCGTCGATGGCCTGCCGGATCTCCTCTGGCGATACGGCGGAGGGCGGGATGTCCGGACGGATCCTGCGTAGCCGCTCCAGCCGTTCCTCGGGGGAGACGGGGCGCGGTTTCAGGACCACTTCCAGACAGCGGATCAGCTCGCCGTTGATGGAGCGGTGATGGGCCCGGGCCGCGGCCTTGAGGCGTTCGTACAGGTCGTCGGGGATGTTCTTCACCGTGATGGATGCCATGGGGTATCTCCTTCCGATACGCAACCATTTTGGTTGCGTATCGGTGGGGGTTCAAGGGTCTGTGTCTGAGTGGTCCTGAATGGTCCCGGGAGACAGCGGACGCCCATTCCGGGCACAGCGGTGGGGTGCCGTCACCCACCCCACTCCGCTGGCTCCCCCGCGCCACTTACACCGGCTTTGTAGCGAGTTCCGTGGCCTGCAGCTGAGCGTCCGCTACCATTCGGGCGAACGAAACGCTCGGGCCGGGAAGGAGGGGCCACCATGAGCGGGGCAAGGAAGCCTGACGGCCTGCGCCGGGCCGGGGAGTCGGTCGGCGCCGATTTTGCACGTCGCGCCGGGCGGGGCGCGGCCATTACCTTTGCCATTCTCAGCGGACTTCTGGCGCTGGCCTGGTTGCCCTTTCTGCGCCTCGGTCTGTCGCTGGCCGCGGCGGGGCGGACGTCGGCCGGCTACGGGCTGGTGGCCGTCAGCGGACTGCTCTATCTGGTGCTGTGGCTGCGCGCCCTGCGGGCGCAGCGGCAGTTCGTCGACGACGCCCAGGCCCGCCGCATCCGCGTGGTGGCGCTTCGCCCCCGGCCCCTGCGCGACGAGCGCGGCAAGGTGGTCTTTCCGGAGACTGCCGGCGGCATGTCGGGCTACGAGCGCCCGCACGCGGACAACCACCTGTGGTGGATGCTGCTGCTGGCCTTCGCCGCCGGCGGGGTGGTCCACCTCCAGCCCTGGCAGTCCGAGGTGCTGCGGGGCCTGCTGCGCGACCCGGTGGGGGCCTTCACGCACGGCATCCCGGCCAGGCCCCGTGCCGAGCGCGGGGCGAGCGAGGCCGGCGGGGAAGCCCCCGTGGGGCGGGCACGCCCGGACGCGGTGGCAGTGCCTGCCCTCAGCCGGGGCGGCAGATGAGGCCATGAGCGGAACCATCGCCGCCTTGATCGACCAGTACCGGCAGCCCCTGCTGTACGGCTACGTGGGCGCCCTCGTGGCCGCCGGCGCGGCCTTTGCCCTGTCGGTGTGGCGCTGGTCGGTGCTGCGCGAGCGCAATCCCGGCACTGGACAGCGGCTGGACGGGCGGGCCGGGCTCCCGCCGGCGGTGGCCGTGTCCGCCGGCCTGCTGTGGCTGCTCATGATCCTGCCGTTTTTCGTCGACCATCTGGGACGGATGGGGGCCATCTGGCGCGAGGATCCCCCGCTGGTTGCGTTCATGGCGCTCTTTGCCGCCATCGGCCTGTTCCTGCTGGGCATCGGGCTGCGTGGCCTGTGGCGGGACGGGGCCGCACGGGACGTGCTGGCGCTGGGGGAGGTCGTGCTGCGGCCGGGCGGGCTGGTGTCCGGCCGCTACCGCATCGCCCGCGGGCGGGGCGACGGCGGGCCGGTGCGGGTCCATCTGCTGCTCCAGCAGATGCGCCTGCTGCGCTGGCGGCGCAATCGCCACCTCGTCGAGACGGCCCTGTGGTCCGACAGCCAGGCGGTGCGCCCGCGCCAGCGGGGCGAGGGTGTGGAGATCCCGTTCCTGTTCCGCTTGCCCGCGCGGCTCCCCGCGCTGGCGGAGGGCGCGGGCCGGCCGGAGTGGGTCCTGGTGCGTGAGGGCGGCGGCCTGGGCAGTGACATCCACTTGGTGCAGGCCGGGGCGGCGGGCGTCTCCGCCTGGCGCGGGCGGCGCGAGGCCGGGCCACCGGGGCCGGCCGAACCGCTGGCACCTGCTTCGGCGCTGGCCTGGCGCGGCCGCGGCAGCCGCCTGGCGGAATTCGCCAGCCTGGGCTTCGTGATGGCCTTCCCGTGGCTCTTCTGGTTCCTGTGGGACGGCCAGCGCCAGCCCTGGCTGCACCTGCGCGAACAGCTGCCGCCCGTGCTGCTGGCCGGGGCGCTCTTTCTGATCCCCTTCATGACGGCCGTCCTTGCGCTGCTCGGCTGGGCGACGGCCGGTTCGGCCGAGGGCCGGCGCTGGCGGCGGGCGCTGTGGCTGGCCCTGGCCGGCGATGCGCTCATCGTCGGCGGGCTGGCCTGGTGGCTCAGCCGTCACGGGCTGCCCAGCCTGGACGGGAACCGGTTCGATGCCGTGATGAACTTCGTCACTGTCGCCATCCCGCGCGGGATACTGGGCGGCTTTCTGTGGATCAGCCTGATCGTTCCCTTCGCCGCATTGCGGCATCACCGGCGGCAGAGGCAGCGCCCGCAAGGCGCGCAACGGCCCCATATTAGCCAGCGCTGATGCACGTCGTTATACTCTGCGCCCTTTTCCCGCCTGCCCGGTAGCACCGCCCGTGATCGAGAAACTCCGCAATATCGCCATCATCGCCCATGTGGACCATGGCAAGACCACCCTGGTGGACCAGCTCCTCAAGCAGTCCGGCACCCTGGGCGAGCGCGCCGCCACGCCCGAGCGGGTGATGGATTCCAACGAGCTGGAGCGCGAGCGGGGCATCACCATCCTGTCCAAGAACACGGCCATCACCTGGGGTGAGTATCGCATCAATATCGTGGACACGCCGGGCCACGCCGACTTCGGCGGCGAGGTGGAGCGGGTGCTGTCCATGGTGGACTCGGTGCTGCTGCTGGTGGACGCGGTGGAGGGGCCCATGCCGCAGACGCGCTTCGTCACGCAGAAGGCCTTCGCCATGGGCTTCCGGCCCATCGTGGTCATCAACAAGATCGACCGCGAGGGGGCGCGCCCGGACTGGGTGCTGGACCAGACCTTCGACCTCTTCGACCGCCTGGGGGCCAGCGACGAGCAGCTGGACTTCCCGGTGGTGTACGCCTCGGCCATCAACGGCTACGCCAGCCTGGACCCCGACGCCCGCGAGGGCGACATGACGCCCCTGTTCGGGGCCATCGTCGAGCACGTGCCGGCGCCCGACGTGGACCTGGATGGGCCGTTCCAGATGCAGGTCTCCTCGCTGGACTACAACAGCTACGTGGGCCTGATCGGCATCGGCCGCATCAAGCGCGGCCGCATCCGCAGCAACACCCCGGTCAAGGTGATCGACCGCGAGGGCCGGGTGCGCGGCGGGCGCGTGCTGCAGATCCTCGGCTTCCACGGCCTGGAGCGGGTGGAGTTCGACAGCGCCCAGGCGGGCGACATCATCGCCTTCACCGGCATGGACGAGCTGTACATCTCCGATACCGTGTGCGCTCCGGAGCGGGTGGAGGCCCTGCCGCCGCTCACCGTGGACGAGCCCACGGTGACCATGACCTTCCAGGTCAACAGCTCCCCCTTCGCCGGCCGCGACGGCAAGTACGTCACCTCGCGCCGCCTGCACGAGCGGCTCATGGAGGAGCTCAAGCACAACGTGGCCCTGCGGGTGGAGGAGACCGACGATCCCGACCGCTTCCGCGTGTCGGGCCGCGGCGAGCTGCACCTGGGCATCCTCATCGAGAATATGCGCCGCGAGGGCTACGAGCTGGCCGTGTCGCGCCCGGAGGTGGTGGTGCGCGTCAACGCCGCCGGCGAGAAGGAGGAGCCCTACGAGCAGCTCACGGTGGACATCGAGGAGGCCCACCAGGGGGCGGTCATGGAGGCCCTCGGCGCGCGGCGCGGCGAGTTGCAGGACATGGTGCCGGACGGCAAGGGCCGCGTGCGGCTGGACTACCTGATCCCGGCGCGGGGCCTGATCGGCTTCCAGACCGAGTTCATGACCCTCACCTCCGGCACGGGCCTGCTGTTCCACGTGTTCGACCACTACGGCCCCTACCGCAACGAGACCCTGGCCAGCCGCAGCAACGGCGTGCTCATCTCCAACAGCACCGGCAAGGCGCTGGCCTACGCCCTGTACAACCTGCAGGAGCGCGGCCGGCTGTTCATCGGCCACGGCGACGAGGTGTACGAGGGGCAGATCATCGGCATCCACGCGCGCGCCAACGACCTCACCGTCAACCCCCTCAAGGCCAAGCAGCTCACCAACATCCGCGCCGCCGGCTCGGACGAGAACCTGATCCTCACGCCGCCCCTGCGCCTCACGCTGGAGCAGGCCATGGAGTTCATCGACGACGACGAGCTGGTGGAGGTCACGCCCCACCACATCCGCCTGCGCAAGCGCCACCTCAAGGAGCACGAGCGCAAGAAGGCGGCCCGCGTCGCCTGACGGGCGGCGGGCTCAGGCGGCCGCCGCGTCGTCGCCCCGCGCCGCGAACTCGCGCGCCAGCCGCTCGCACTGACCGTGGGTGAGCAGGCCACGCGCCACCAGCAGCTCACCCAGGCGCGGCGTGCGCTCGCCCTGCAGGGCCAGCAGGCGGTCCAGCTCCGCCTTGCTCAGAAAGCCGCGTGCCACGGCGATCTCGCCCAGGCGCTGGCCGGTGTCGGCCTGGATGTTGAGCAGTGTGAAGACCTGCTTCACCGTGAGGTAGCCCTCCTCGATGGCGAGCCGGCCCAGCAGCGGCCGGCGCCGCTGCTGCTCGGTGAGGGCTTCGTACACGTCCCCCTCGTCCACCAGCCCGCGCTCGATCAGATACTGGCCGAAACGCTGGTTGTCCATTGCATGTCCTCCGTTTTCCGTGGCATCCGTGTGGGTCGCCACCACGGTGTTTGAATGGTCGTCCTCCAGCCTAGGCTCAGTCCCCGTGATCGGCCAGCGGTTTTCCCGTGCTTTGGGTGCCTGTTCCGGTTTTGGCCGGGCCGCCACGACGGACGGCGCCCCGGGCCGGCCCGGCGGTGTTGCACAGCGTCCGGTGTGGTTGCCTCCCGGTGCGGGTGGCGTGCAAAGGGCGCGCCCGGTCGCATCCGCCAAACGCGGCGCGTGCTAAACAGGCAATGCGCCGCAGGCAGGCCGGCTGGCACGCTGAGGCGGGAAACGTGACTGCATTCACCGGCGCGCCGGACGAATTCATGATGGGCTGCCGGTTCTGGCACGTGCCACGGGTTAAGATGCGCGGAGAGGAAGCGAGACCATGACGAGATCAGCCGTACAGACCGAAACCCGACAGACCGTCCTGGTGGCGGACGACTCGCGCGTCATCCGCAAGGCCGTCAACACCATCCTGTCGGACGACTACCAGATCATCGAGGCCGAGAACGGCGAACAGGCACTGGCCCATCTGCAGGAGAATCCGAACATCCACGTGGTGTTGCTGGATCTGTGGATGCCGGATGTGGACGGGTTCGAGGTGCTGGAGACCATGCGCAACTCCGACAGCCCGCGCCTCAAGGCCCTGCCGGTGATCGTGGTCACCGGTCACGACGACGACGCCGAGATGCGCACCCGCGCCGAGGAGCTGGGCGCCGCCGACTTCATCGCCAAGCCGTTCAGTGCCGTGGAGCTGCGCAACAGCGTCCGGCAGTACATCCTGCCGCCCACCCAGGCCAACATCATCCCTTTCACCAAGACCGGCGACGAGACCGTCACCCTCAGCGCCACCCAGGCGGCGGCCGCCCAGGCCGAGCCGGAGCGCAAGCCGCGTGTCAAGACGGTGGCCGAGATCCGCCGCCAACGAGAGGCCTACCTGGCGCGCGAGGGGGCGCGCCTGCTGCACGAGGCCATCCGCCAGCGCCGTCCGCTCACCGTGCTGCGCCTGCAGGTGGATCGGGTCAAGGGGCTGCTGCACAAGACCGACACCGAGTTCACCAAGCGCACCCTGTATCGCATCAACAAGCTGGTGGAGAGCGAGACCCGCCGCAAGGACCTCATGGTGCGGGTGGGGCCGGCCGATTTCGTCATCGTCATGCCCAATACCGATGGCGCCGAGGCGCGTGAGGTGGGCAAGGTCATCTACCGTGCCCTGCGCCACACCACCTTCGAGTACGGTGACATGAAGTTCCGCCTCACCCTGAGCGGCGGATTGGCGGCGCCGCGCATCACCGAGAACATGAAGTTCGAGACCATCGTGGCGCTGGCCGACGTGCGCCTGGAGCGGGCCTACAACTCGGGCGGCGACCAGCTCATCTTCGAGGATCTGCGCCCCGGCGCGCTGACCGGCGAGGTGCGCCAGCTCAGCCTGGACGAGGCGGCCAGCAGCCTGCGCTCTGGCTACACCAGCGAGGTGGCCCAGCAGCTCGATCGGCTGCTGCGCAAATGCCTGCCGCTGCTGGTGTTCGCCAATACCACCCTCAAGCTCAACATCGACGACGCCATCCGGCGCATCCACGAGCGCATCAAGGGAGCCGCCTGACGACACAGGCCTCTGCTGACTTCTCGCCCCGCCTCCCGGCGTCGCCCTTTACGGCATAAGGCGGGATCTCCCCAGGCAAGGCGCGCACCCCTTCACCGTACAACCGCCGGATCTACACCGCCTTGCCCTGGTCACGAGGGCTTCGTGGTCTCTGGCCCGCTCGCCCTGCTCGGCAGTGCCTTCTGTCCGGTTTACTCGCCCCATCCTGGGGCTCGCCCTTCGGGCCAGCCTGTGGCTGTTCAAAATCGTTTCCAACGATTTTGTCTGTCCGTCGGCGCGCGGTTTACGGTCCACGCTTCCTGCCCATGGGGGCGCCCTTCCGCAGTTGCGCTTCGCTTCACTCGCCGTGACCAGCTCGTGGCGGGACTTGCGCCCACAGGGGTGCGCCCATGCCGGGCGCACCAAGAAAAAGGGGGCGACCCCGAAGGATCGCCCCCCTGACGAAGGCGGAATGGCGCCGGCAGCGCGCGTCAGCGCTTGGAGAACTGCGGCGCGCGGCGGGCCTTGTGCAGGCCGACTTTCTTGCGCTCCACCTCGCGCGCGTCGCGCGTCAGCAGGCCGGACTTGCGCAGCGGTTGGCGCAGTGTCTCGTCGTACTGCAGCAGGGCGCGGGCGATGCCCAGGCGGATGGCGCCGGCCTGGCCGTTGGGGCCGCCGCCCTTGACGGTGGCGATGATGTCGAAGCGGCCCTCGCTCTCGGTCACCTCCAGCGGCTGCTTGACCAGCATGCGAGAGGTCTCGCGGCCGAAATACTCGTCCAGCGGCCGGTCGTTGATGCGGATGGCGCCGCTGCCGGGGCGCAGGAAGACGCGGGCGGACGAGGACTTGCGGCGGCCGGTGCCGTAATACTGTTCGATGGCCATGGTCGCTTAGATCTCCAGGGGCTGGGGTTGCTGGGCTTCGTGACGGTGCTCGGGACCGCGGTAGACCTTCAGTTTCTTGAACATGGCGCGGCCCAGCGGGTTCTTGGGCAGCATGCCCTTCACGGCATGCTCCAGGGCGCGCTCCGGGGCCTGTTGCAGCAGTTTCTCCAGGCTGATGGACTTGAGGTTGCCGATGTACCCGGTGTGGCGGTAATACATCTTGTCCTTCAGCTTGTTGCCGGTCACCCGGATCTTCTCGGCGTTGATCACTACGATGTAGTCACCGGTGTCCACGTGCGGCGTGTAGATGGGCTTGTGCTTGCCGCGCAGCCTGCGCGCGATCTCGGACGCGAGGCGCCCCAGGGTCTTGCCGGTCGCGTCCACGACGTACCAGTCTCTCGTGACCTCAGCGGGCTTGGCACTGAAAGTCTTCATTCCCGGTGTCTCCAAGTTAACCTTGTAAATATATTGAGCAGGCGCCAACAGGCGTCGATCGAAAGGCGCGGAAGCATAGCGGATCGCTCCCCGGCAGGCAAGCGCGAGCTCGTCCAACGACACATGGGCCTGAAGGCCGGCCGGTGTTCCAGACAGAGGTGGGGCGGAATGGGGTCTGGGGTCGTCGGCAGGTGGTCATGACCATCATAATCCAAAGGCCCTGGATCATGGCAAGGGACCGTGCCGCTTGAAGGCACACAGCCCCTCGACTGCGACATTCGGCCCCAAGGACGCCATATCACTGTTGTTGACCAGCGTCACCGCCTTC
>JALVPS010000103.1:0-1397 GCA_027031685.1 Gammaproteobacteria bacterium
GGTCAACGGCCGCGGCGAGCGCCTGCGCTTCGGCGGCCAGGTGATGAAGAACGTCGCCGGCTACGACGCCGCGCGCCTGATGGTGGGCGCCCAGGGCACCCTCGGCCTGCTGCTCGACGTCTCCCTCAAGGTGCTGCCGCTGCCGGAGGCGGAACTGACCCTCAAGCTGGACATGGAGGCCGGCGAGATGCCGGCCGCGGTGCTGCGCTGGGTGCGCCAGGGCCTGCCGTTGAGCGCCACCTGCCACTGGCGCGGCGCGCTGCACCTGCGCCTCAGCAGCACCCCCTCGGCGGTGCGCCACGCCCGCTCGGTGATCGCCGCCGAGCACGCCTGCGAGGAGGCGGACCCCGGCTTCTGGGCCGGCGTGCGTGACCAGACCCATCCCTTCTTTGCCGAGGCCGGGGACCTCTGGCGCTGCTCCCACCTGCCCACCACGCCGCTCTACGGCGACCCCGAAGGGTGCCTGCTGGAGTGGAACGGCGCCCTGCGCTGGGTCCGCTCCGGCGAGCCGCTGCACGAGGTGGCCGCAAGCCACCACGGCCACGCCCAGCGCCACCCCCTGCGCCAGGAAGCACGCCCCGACGCCGACATCTTCCAGCCCCTGGCGCCGGACATGGCGGCCCTGCAGCGGCGCCTGCGGCAGGGCTTCGACCCGGCCGGCATCCTCAACCCGGGCCGGCTGTACGCGGCGGAGGCCCGGCCGTGAAGACCGAGCTGCCCGACGACTTCCTCGCCACCCCCGAGGGCGAGGAGGCCAACCGCATCCTGCGCAGTTGTGTGCACTGCGGCTTCTGCAACGCCACCTGTCCCACCTATCAGTTGCTGGGCGACGAGCTGGACGGCCCGCGCGGGCGCATCTACCTCATCAAGCAGGTGCTGGAGGGCCGCGAGCCCGGGCCGGAGACCCAGCGCCATCTGGACCGCTGCCTCACCTGCCGCAACTGCGAGACCACCTGCCCCTCGGGGGTCCGCTACAGCCGCCTGCTGGACATCGGCCGCGCCCGCGTCGAGCGTGCCGTGCCGCGTCCCGCCAGCGAGCGCCTGAAGCGCGCCGCGCTGCGCCGGGTGCTGCTCGAGCGCGCCCTGTTCACCCCGCTGCTCAGGGGCGCCCAGACCCTGCGCCCGCTGCTGGGCCCGGCGGTGCCCGGGCGACAGGCCGACCTGCCCTTCACCCCGCGTCCCCATGCGCGCAAGGTGCTGCTGGTCCCCGGCTGCGTGCAGCCCGCCCTGCGTCCGCGCATCGACACCGCGGCGCGCATCGTCCTCGACCGCCTGGGCATCGAGTGCCTGGCCCCGCCGCGCGCGCGCTGCTGCGGGGCCCTCAGCCACCACCTCAACGCCGCGGACGAGGCCCGCGACCTCATGCGCGCCAACATCGACGCCTGGTGGCCGCTGGT
>JALVPS010000103.1:1407-6438 GCA_027031685.1 Gammaproteobacteria bacterium
TGGTGGAGGTGGGCGGGATCGAGGCCATCACCATGACCGCCAGCGGCTGCGGGGTGGCGATCCGTGACTACGCCCAGCACTTCGCCCACGACCCCGACTATGCCGACAAGGCGCAGGCGGTGAGCGAGCTGTACCGCGACCCGGCCGAGATCGTCGCCGCCGAGCTGGCGGCGGGCGCGCCGGTGCGGGCGGTCACCGATGAGCCGGTGCGCATCGCCTTCCACCCGCCCTGCACCCTGCAGCACGGCCTGCGGCGCCCGGGCATCGTCGAGCCCATCCTCGAGGCCCACGGCTATAGCCTGCTGCCCTTCCGCGAGGGCCACCTGTGCTGCGGCTCCGCCGGCACCTATTCCATCACCCAGCCGGCCATCGCCCGCCGTCTGCGGCAGCGCAAGCTGGACCACCTCCTCGCCCCCGGCCCCGAGCTCGTCGCCACCGCCAACATCGGCTGCCTGCTGCACCTGCAGGCCGGCACCGAGACCCCGGTGCGCCACTGGCTGGAGCTGCTGGCATGAGCCGGGCTGTTAGAGCCTGAGCGAATCTGTCAGAATTCGCACCGATCCTGAACCAGAGAACAAGGAAAACGCCATGAGCATCACATCCTTCAACCCCCCCGTCCGCACCCTCATGGGACCCGGCCCCTCCGACGTCCACCCGCGCGTCACCGGCGCCATGGCGCGTCCCTGCATCGGCCACCTGGATCCGGCCTTCGTTGGCATGATGGACGAGGTGAAGCTGTTGCTGCAGTACGCCTTCAAGACGCAGAACCAGCTCACCATCCCCGTCTCCGCCCCCGGCTCCGCCGGCATGGAGACCACCTTCCAGAACCTGCTGGAGCGCGGCGACAAGGCCATCGTGTGCCAGAACGGCGTGTTCGGCGGGCGCATGAAGGAGGTGGTGGAGCGCTGCGGCGCCACGCCCATCATGGTCGAGGACGACTGGGGCAAGCCGGTGGATCCGCAGAAGGTGGAAGACGCCCTCAAGGCCAACCCGGACGCCAAGCTGGTCGCCGTGGTGCACGCCGAGACCTCCACCGGTGCGCGCTCCGACGTCGCGGCCATCGGCGCCATCGCCCACGCCCACGACGCCCTGCTGCTGGTGGACGCCGTCACCTCCCTGGGCGGCAGCGAGCTGCGCGTGGACGAGTGGGGCATCGACGCCATCTATTCCGGCACCCAGAAGTGCCTGTCCTGCACCCCCGGCATCTCCCCGGTGAGCTTCAGCGAGCGCGCCGTGGCGGTGATCACCGGGCGCAAGAGCAAGGTGCAGAGCTGGTTCCTCGATACCAACCTGGTGATGGGCTACTGGGGCCCCAACGCCAAGCGCGCCTACCACCACACCGCGCCGGTCAACGCCCTCTACGCCCTGCACGAGTCGCTGGTGATGCTGCAGGAGGAGGGTCTGGAGAACGCCTGGCAGCGACACCTCGACAACCATCTCGCCCTGCGCGCCGGCCTCGAGGCCATGGGCCTGTCCTTCGTGGTCGAGGAGGCCTGGCGCCTGCCCCAGCTCAATTCCGTGACCGTGCCCGAGGGCATCGACGAGGCCGCCGTGCGCGCCCGCCTGCTGTCCGAGTTCAACCTGGAGATCGGCGCCGGCCTCGGCGCCCTGGCCGGCAAGGTGTGGCGCATCGGCCTGATGGGCCACAGCTCGCGCGCCGAGAACATCTTCCTCTGTCTCTCCTCGCTGGAGGCCGTGCTCGGCGAGATGGGCGCGCCCATCGAGACCGGCGTGGCCCTGGCCGCGGCGCAGGCGAGGCTGTCCGGCGACTGAGCGGTCGGGCCAGGAGACAGAAACACGGAGGCACGGAGCCGAGGAGATATTCATTCAAGTCCTCCGTGGCTCTGTGCCTCCGTGGCCTCCGTGTTCCCATCCCGATGCGGGAAAAGACCGTTGAGGCATGGGCCTGCAATCGCATAGCCTGTAGTACACTCTGCGGATGATCGAAACCGACCGCCTCATCAGTCCCGCCGCCGCCCCCGGCGACAACGCCGAGGAGGCGCTGGACCGCGCCATCCGTCCCAAGACCCTCGCGGAATATGTGGGCCAGCCCGCGGTGGCCGAGCAGATGGAGATCTTCGTCTCCGCGGCGCGCACCCGCGGCGAGGCCCTGGACCACACCCTGATCTTCGGCCCGCCCGGCCTCGGCAAGACCACCCTGGCGCACATCATCGCCAACGAGATGGGCGTCAACATGCGCCACACCTCCGGCCCGGTGCTGGAGCGCCCCGGCGACCTGGCCGCCCTGCTCACCAATCTCGAACCCCACGACGTGCTGTTCGTCGACGAGATCCACCGCCTCTCGCCGGTGGTGGAGGAGGTGCTGTATCCGGCCATGGAGGACTACCAGCTCGACATCATGATCGGCGAGGGCCCGGCGGCGCGCTCGGTGAAGCTGGACCTGCCACCCTTCACCCTGGTCGGCGCCACCACCCGCGCCGGCCTGCTCACCTCGCCGCTGCGCGACCGCTTCGGCATCGTGCAGCGCCTGGAATTCTATGCGGTGCCCGATCTGTCACACATCGTTCAGCGAGCGGCGCGTATTCTCGGCGTGCAGATGGACACCGCCGGCGCCGGCGAGATCGCCAAGCGCTCGCGCGGCACGCCGCGCATCGCCAACCGCCTGTTGCGCCGGGTGCGCGACTATGCCGAGGTGAAGGCCGACGGGCAGATCTCCGCCGAGGTCGCCGCGCGCGCCCTCGACATGCTCGACGTGGACGTGCACGGCCTCGACATGATGGACCGCAAGCTGCTGCTGGCGGTGATCGAGAAGTTCGACGGTGGGCCGGTCGGCGTGGACAACCTGGCCGCCGCCATCGGCGAGGAGCGCGGCACCATCGAGGACGTGCTGGAGCCCTATCTGATCCAGCAGGGCTTTCTGATGCGCTCGCCGCGCGGGCGCGTGGTGACGCGCAACGCCTACCTGCATTTCGGCCTGCCGGCGCCGGCCTCGGGCCCGCCGTCCGGTGATTTGTTCGAGGCGGAGTGATCGCGCATAATGCGCCACTTGCCGCGGCCGCCCCGGCGGGCGCGGCGGAATTATTTCGTTCGGCCGCTGTCTTCTCGGGCGGCCGCTGCCTTCGAGTTCGGATTGAACCTGCCCATGGATGATTTTCACTGGCCGGTGCGCGTGTACTACGAGGACACCGACAGCGGCGGCGTGGTGTATCACGCCAACTATCTCAAGTTCATGGAACGCGCGCGCAGCGAGTGGCTGCGGGCCCACGGACTCGAGCAGGACGTCCTGATCGAGGAGCACGGGGTGATCTTCACCGTGGTCTCCGCGCAGCTCGACTTCCTGCGTCCGGCGCGCTTCAACCAGCGGCTGACGGTGGCTGTGCGACCGGTGGAGACGCGGCGCGTGAGCGTGACGGTGGCGCAGGACATCCACGAGGTGACAGAGGGCGGGGAACACGGCCAGCTGCTGTGCCGCGGAAACATCAAGATTGCCTGTGTCGATGCCGCGAGCCTGCGGCCCCGGCCCTTTCCCGAAAATGTGCGGAGGGAGATTTTCAGTGACCGCTGACCTGTCGATTCTTACCCTGATTACCGATGCCAGCGTGCTGGTGCAGATCGTGATGCTGCTGTTGCTCATCGCCTCGCTGTTCTCCTGGAACGTGATCTTCCAGAAACGCAAGATGCTGGCGGCGGCGCGCACCGCCGCCGACGAGTTCGAGGAGAAGTTCTGGTCCGGCGGCGACCTGGCCAGCCTGTACACCCAGGTGACCTCCGGCCACTACGAACACCAAGGCGGCATGGCCTCCATCTTCGAGGCCGGCTTCAAGGAATACGCCCGCCTGCACAAGCAGCCCAACATCGATCCCGCCTTCGCCCTGGAGGGCGCGCAGCGCGCCATGCGCATCGCCCTGGCGCGCGAGACGGACCGCCTCGAAGTGCACCTGCCGTTCCTCGCCACGGTGGGCTCCACCAGCCCCTACGTGGGCCTGTTCGGCACCGTGTGGGGCATCATGAATTCCTTCCGCGCCCTGGGCAACGTAAAGCAGGCCACCATCGCCATGGTCGCGCCGGGCATCGCCGAGGCCCTGGTGGCCACCGCCATGGGCCTGTTCGCCGCCATCCCGGCGGTGATCGGCTACAACCGCTTCAGCACCGAACTGGAGCGCATCATCGGTCGCTACGAGGTGTTCCTCGAGGAGTTCTCCAACATCCTGCAGCGGCAGTCGCACAAGTGATCGAGCGGGTGGACCTCAGCTGATGGCCTGCATGCCGAAACACAAGAAGCGACGGCCCATGTCGGAGATCAACGTGGTGCCCTACATCGACGTGATGCTGGTGCTGCTGGTGATCTTCATGATCACCGCGCCGCTGCTCACCCAGGGGGTCAACGTGGAACTGCCGCAGGCGGAGGCCGAGCCCATGTCCGGCGAGACGGACGAGCCGCTGGTGGTGACGGTGACCGTTGGCGGCGACTATTACCTCAACGTCGGCGACGAGCCCGACGAGCCAATCGATCATCAGATGCTGGTGACCCGCGTCGCCGCGGTACTGCGCCACAAGCCGAAGACGCCGGTGATGGTGCGCGGCGATACCCACGTGGAATACGGCAAGGTGGTGGTGGCCATGGCCCTGCTGCAGAAGGCCGGTGCGCCCAGCGTGGGCCTGATCACCGATGCCCCAGAAGAAGTCGGGAAGAAGCGTTGAGAGCACTGCTGAAGGAAATCGCCCAATACCCCCAGGCCATGCTGTATGCCGTGCTGGTGCACGTGGCGTTGGCCGCGGTGCTGTTTTTCAGCCTGGAGTGGAAGACGCCGCCGCCGGCGGCGCCCAAGGTGAACATCGTGCAGGCGGTGGCGGTCAACGAAAAGCAGATCCAGGCCGAACTGGAGAAGCTGAAGAAGGCCGAAAGCCTGGAGAAGAAGAAGGCCGAGGCGCAGCGCAAGAAGGAAGAGGCGCGCAAGCGCAAGCTGGAACGTCAGGCGCGCGAGGCGGAGAAGAAGCGCAAGGCCGAGGAGCGGCGTCTGGCCAAGCTGAAGAAGGAACGCGAGGCCGAGAAGCGGCGCAAGCAGGAGC
>JALVPS010000104.1 GCA_027031685.1 Gammaproteobacteria bacterium
CGCTCGGGGATGACCGGGGCGATGCCGTTGCGGTAGCGGGCCAGGCGGTAGACGAGGGTCTTCCACACGTCCTTGATGGGGGCGAAGCCGCCGGCCATGTCGCCGTACAGGGTGGCATAGCCGACGGCCATTTCGCTCTTGTTGCCGGTGGTGAGGAGCAGGTGGCCGAATTTGTTGGACAGGGCCATGAGGATAATGCCCCGGCAGCGCGCCTGGATGTTTTCCTCGGTAGTGTCGGGCGCCAGGCCGGTGAAGGCGGGCTCGAGCATGCGCAGGAAGGCGCGAAAGGCCGGCTCGATGGAGATGGTGCGGTGCGAGACGCCCAGGGCGGCGGCCTCGGCCAGGGCGTCGTCGATGCTCATCTGGGCGGTGTAGCGGGAGGGCATGAGCACGGCCTCGACCCGCTCCGGGCCGAGGCCGTCCACGGCGATGGCCAGGGTGAGGGCGGAGTCGATGCCGCCCGACAGGCCCAGCAAGGCGCCGGGAAAGCCGTTCTTCTCCACGTAGTCGCGCACGCCCAGCACCAGGGCGTCGTAGATCTCCCGCTCCGGCGGCTGATCAGCCTCGGGGTGCACGGCCCGGCCGGTGGGCAGGGGATACTCGACCACGGCCAGGGTCTCGGCGAAGGCCGGCCCCTGCCACACCACCTCGCCGGCGGCGTCCACCACGATGGAGCGGCCGTCGAAGACCAGCTCGTCCTGCCCGCCCACCAGGTTGACATAGACGATGGGCAGGCCGGTCTCGGCCACGCGCTGGCCGAGGGTGGCGATGCGCTCCTGCTGCTTGCCGCGGTGGAAGGGCGAGGCGTTGATGTTGACCAGCAGCTCGGCGCCGGCCTCGCGCGCGCGGCGGGCCGGTTCGGGATCCCAGATGTCCTCGCAGATGGTCAGCCCCACGCGCCGCCCGCGGCATTCGAACACGGTGGGCCGCCGTCCGGCCACGAAGTAGCGCTTCTCGTCGAACACGGCGTAGTTGGGCAGGCGCATCTTGGCGTAGCGGGCGATGACCTCGCCGTCGCGCAGCACCACGGCGGCATTGTGCAGCCCGGCCCCGTCCTGCCAGGGCAGGCCCAGCACCACGTCGATGCCGTCCACCTCGGCGCGCACCCGCTCCAGGGCGTCGCGGCACCAGCGGATCATGGACGGGCGCAGCAGCAGGTCCTCGGGCGGGTAGCCGGTGAGGGTCAGCTCGGGGAACACCACCAGGTGGGCGCCCAGCTCGTCGCGGGCGCGGCGGGCGTGCGCGATGACCCGCTCGGCGTTGTGGTCGGCATCGCCCACCAGGGTGTCGATCTGGGCGATGGCGATGCGCAGCGGCCCGTTCATGCCGCGCCCAGCACCTCGGCCACGCGCCGCCCCATCTCGGCCGGCGAGCGCACGGTGGCCACGCCGGCCGCCTCCAGCGCGGCGTACTTGGCCTCGGCGGTGCCGCTGCCGCCGGAGATGATGGCCCCGGCGTGCCCCATGCGCTTGCCGGGCGGCGCGGTGACGCCGGCGATGTAGGCCACCACCGGCTTTTGCATGTGCTCGCGGATGTAGGCGGCGGCGCGCTCCTCGGCGTTGCCGCCGATCTCGCCCACCAGCACCACGGCCTCGGTCTGCGGGTCGGCCTCGAAGCACTCCAGGCAGGCCACGAAGTCCAGCCCCTGGATGGGGTCGCCGCCGATGCCCACGCAGGTGGACTGGCCCAGCCCGGCGGCGGTGGTCTGGTGCACGGCCTCGTAGGTGAGCGTGCCGGAGCGCGACACGATGCCCACCCGCCCGGGCCGGTGGATGGCGCCGGGCATGATGCCGATCTTGCACTCGCCGGGGGTGATGATGCCCGGGCAGTTGGGGCCGATGAGCACGCTGTCGGACTCGCGCAGGGCGGCCTTGACCTTGAGCATGTCCAGCACCGGAATGCCCTCGGTGATGCACACGATGACGCGGATGCCGGCGTCGGCCGCCTCCAGGATGGCGTCGGCGGCGAAGGGCGGCGGCACGAAGATCATGCTGGCCTCGGCCCCGGTCTCGCGCACCGCCTCGGCCACGGTGTCGAACACCGGCCGCCCCAGGTGGGTCTGGCCGCCCTTGCCGGGGGTGACGCCGCCCACCAGCCGCGTGCCGTAGGCGATGGCCTGCTCGGAGTGGAAGCTGCCCTGCTGGCCGGTGAAGCCCTGGCAGATGACCTTGGTGTGGCGATCGACGAGGATGCTCATGCCGCCACCTCCCGCGCCGCCTGCACCGCACGCCGCGCCGCCTCGGCGAAGCCGCTGGCGGGGATCAGGTCCAGCCCCGAGTCGGCCAGTTTCTGCCGCCCCTGCTCGGCGTTGGTGCCCTCAAGGCGCACCACCACGGGCACCGACACGCCCACCTCGCCCACCGCCTGGATGATGCCGTCGGCGATCAGGTCGCAGCGCACGATGCCGCCGAAGATGTTGACCAGCACGGCGCGCACCTTGGGGTCGGACAGGATGAGGCGGAAGGCCACGGCCACCCGCTCGGCGGTGGTGCCGCCGCCCACGTCCAGGAAGTTGGCCGGCTCGCCGCCCTCCAGCTTGATGAGGTCCATGGTGGCCATGGCCAGCCCGGCGCCGTTCACCATGCAGCCGATGTCGCCGTCCAGGTGGATGTAGTTGAGGCCGTGCTCGCGCGCCTCGGCTTCGCGCGGATCCTCCTGGCTGGGGTCGCGCAGGGCGGCCAGCTCGCGCTGGCGGTAGAGGGCGTTGTCGTCCAGGTTGACCTTGGCGTCCAGGGCCTGCAGCGTGCCATCCGCCAGCACCGCCAGCGGGTTGATCTCCACCAGGCTGGCGTCGTTGTCCAGGAACAGGCGGTACAGGCCGGCCAGGATGCCGTGGAAGGCCTTGAGCTGCGCGCCGGACAGCCCCAGCGCGAAGCCCAGCTTGCGCGACTGGTAGGGCTGCAGCCCGGCGGCCGGGTGCACCGGCTCGGTGTGGATGCGCTCCGGAGTGGCGGCGGCCACTTCCTCGATGGACATGCCGCCCGCCGCCGACGCCACCACGGCCACCCGCTCGGCGGCGCGGGCCACCAGCAGGCTCAGGTACAGCTCGCGGTCGATGTCCGCCAGCGGCTCGGCATACAGCTTGTCCACCGGCAGGCCGGCCGGGCCGGTCTGCGGGGTGACCAGCCGCGACCCCAGCAGCCGCTTCACGGCGGCGGCGGTCTCCGCCGCGTCGCGGGCCACGATCACCCCGCCGCCCTTGCCGCGCCCGCCGGCGTGCACCTGGGCCTTGATCACGCAGCCGTCCGGAAAGCGCGCCTGGACGTCGCCCACCTCGTCCGGCGATGTGATGAGCAGGCCGTCCGGCACCGGCACGCCGTACCGGCGGAACAGCGCCTTGGCCTGGTATTCGTGCAGGTTCATGGGGCGATCCCCGATTGCGATGTGAAGCGCATTATTCTGAAGCAAGGCGCGGGGCGATGCCACGGCCGTCCGGCCCCCGGTGGATCGGCCCGGCGCGCTGTGGTGCAATGCCCGCCCCGACCCCGACCCCCGGCTCCGCCGGGCGATGCCCATGCTCGTGCACGGACGTGGCAGACACCGCAGCGACCAC
This sequence comes from Gammaproteobacteria bacterium, assembly GCA_027031685.1. Lineage (GTDB taxonomy): Bacteria > Pseudomonadota > Gammaproteobacteria > UWMA-0217 > UWMA-0217 > JALVPS01. Next base: position 3,554 of record JALVPS010000104.1, read on the forward strand.
GACTCGTGGAACTCGCTGCGCCTGTTCCTCAGCTACCGCCTCGGCCTATCACTGCTGCTGGTGCTGATGTACGTGTTCGGCGCGGTGGTGCAGCCGGCCGACCCGGAGCTGGCCGCCCTGTTCCCGGCCACCGCCTTCGCCCTGCTCACGGTCAACCTGCTGCTGGTGCCGCTCACCTTCTTCCAGGCCATGCCCTTCCGCCGCCTGGTGGTCGGCATGGTGCTGCTGGACATCGTGGCCTTCACCCTGCTCATGCACGCCAGCGCCGACCGTGGCATCAGCCTGCTCATGATCCCCAGCATCGCCGGCGCCAGCCTGCTGCTGCCGGGCATCATCGCCCCCTTCTTCGCCGCCGTGGCCACCCTGGCCATCCTGGGCGAGACGGCCTGGGGCATCTGGCTGGGCCGCTACGAGCTGCCCCAGCTCACCCAGGCCGGGCTGCAGAGCCTGATCCTGTTCGCGGTGGCCCTGCTGGCCGCCAAGCTGGCGCGCAAGGCGGACACCAGCGAGGCCCTGGCCCGCCAGCGCGACCGCGACCTGGCCAGCCTCACCGAGCTCAACACGCGCATCGTGGAGCAGATCGACACCGGCGTGATCGTGGCCGGCGACAACGGCCGCGTGTGGCTCATCAACCAGGCCGCCTGGCAGATCCTCGGCCTGTCCGGCCCCAGGCCGCCGCTGCAGCTGCAGGCGCTGTGCCCCGGCCTGCACGCCAGCCTGTCGCGCTGGCTGCTGCGCCAGGACCGGGACACCACCTTCATCAAGGCCGAGCGCCCCAGCGCGGCCGACTTCGAGGCCCGTTTCGTGCGCGTGGGCAGCGGCGCGCAGCAGGCCACGCTCATCTTCATGACCGACATGAACGTGCGCGCCCGCCAGCTGCAGGACATCAAGCTGGCCGCCCTGGGCCGGCTCACGGCCAGCATCGCCCACGAGATCCGCAACCCCCTGGGGGCCATCGACCACGCCGCCCAGCTGCTGGGCGAGTCGGATGCGCTGCCCCCGGCCGACGCGCGCCTGGTGGAGATCATCCGCAACAACACGCGGCGCGTGAACGCTATCATCGAGAACGTGCTGTCGCTGTCGCGCCGCAAGACGCCCCACGTGCAGGTGTTCGCCCTGCGCCCGTGGCTGGAGCGGCTGCTGCAGGAGTACCGCAACCAGCCAGTGCTCAAGGACATGGACATCCGCCTGGACGTGCCGGACAGCAAACAGAAGGTGGCCTTCGACCCCGACCAGCTGCACCAGGTGCTGTGGAACCTGCTCATGAACGCCCACCACCACGCCCGCCGCGACGGGGAGGTCGTGGTGCACATCCGCGGCGGCATGGAGCCGGAGACGCGCTACGCGTGGCTGGAGATACAGGACAATGGTCAAGGCATTCCGGCGGAGGATGTGGAAAGATTGTTCGAGCCCTTCTTCACCACCGGCCGGCGCACCACCGGCCTGGGCCTGTACATCGCCCGCGAGCTGTGCGAGAGCAACGGCGGTTCGCTGGAGTACGTGCCGGGCGGGGAAGGAGGGGCCCGGTTCCGCATCCGTCTGCCCATCGCCGCATGAGTATCAAACACGTCCTGATCGTCGACGACGAGCCCGACATCCGCGAGCTGCTGGCGCTCACCCTGGCCCGCATGGGCGTGGAGAGCGAGCCGGCCGCCAGCGTGGCCGAGGCACGCCGGCGCCTGGCCGAGGGCCACTTCGATCTGTGCCTGACCGACATGCGCCTGCCGGACGGCGACGGGCTGGAGATCGTGGCCCACATCCAGCGCCACCACCCGGGCCTGCCGGTGGCCGTGATCACCGCCTACGGCAACGTGGAGGACGCCGTGCGCGCCCTCAAGTCGGGCGCCTTCGACTTCGTTTCCAAGCCCGTGGATCTGGAGGTGCTGCGGCGCCTGGTGGACACCGCCCTGCGCCTGGGGCCGCCCCGTCCGCCCGGGCCGGCAGGCGGCACCTCGCGCCTGCTGGGCGAGTCGCCGGCCATGCGCCGGCTGCGCCAGACCATCGCCAAGCTGGCGCGCAGCCAGGCGCCGGTGTTCATCTCCGGCGAGTCCGGCGTGGGCAAGGAGCTGGTGGCGCGCGAGATCCACGCCCTCGGCCCCCGCGCCGAGCGGCCCTTCGTGCCCGTCAACTGTGGCGCCATCCCCCGCGAGCTCATGGAGAGCGAGTTCTTCGGCCACAGGAAGGGCAGCTTCACCGGCGCGGTGAGCGACAAGGCCGGCCTGTTCATGGCCGCCGCCGGCGGCACCCTGTTCCTGGACGAGGTGGCCGACCTGCCGCTGGACATGCAGGTCAAGCTGCTGCGCGCCGTGCAGGAGCGGCGCATCAAGCCCATCGGCGGCACCGAGGAACTGCCGGTGGACGTGCGCATCCTGAGCGCCTCCCACAAGTCCCTGCAGGACGAGGTGGCGGCGGGCCGCTTCCGCCAGGACCTCTACTACCGGCTCAACGTCATCGAGCTGCGCGTGCCCCCCTTGCGCGAGCGGCGCGAGGACATCCCCCTGCTGGCCGGGCACTTCCTGCGGCGCATCGCCGACCAGTGGGGCCAGCCGCCCAAGCACCTGGACACCGCCGCCCGGGATGCCCTGCAGCATTACGACTTCCCCGGCAACGTGCGCGAGCTGGAGAACATCCTCGAGCGCGCCTGCACCCTGAGCGAGGGCGACGAGATCACCGCCGCCGACCTGGACCTGCCCACGCCCCCCGCCACCACCGCAGCCGCCCCAACCGACGCGGCGGACACCCCCCAGGACGAGCGTGCCGCCATCCGCGCCGCCCTGGAGCGCACGCGCTGGAACCGCACCGCCGCCGCCCGGCAGCTGGGCATGACCCTGCGCCAGTTGCGCTACCGCATCAAGAAATTCGGCCTGGACCAGGAGTAACGG
>JALVPS010000105.1 GCA_027031685.1 Gammaproteobacteria bacterium
TGGACCTGACCACCGCCCTGCACAACTACACCCTGCTCACCATCGGCGACGGGCTGGTGGCGCAGATCCCCTCCCTGCTGCTGTCGGTGGCCGCGGCGGTCATCGTCACCCGCGTGTCCGGCAAGAGTGACATGGGCCAGCAGCTCACCCAGCAGCTGCTGGGCGACCCGCGCGCGCTGTACGTCACCGGCGGCATCCTCGGCCTGCTGGGTCTCATCCCCGGCATGCCCAACCTGGTCTTCCTCACCCTGGCCGCCACCGCCCTGGGGGCCGCCTGGCACCTACGCCAGCGCCGCATTGCCGCCGCCGAACCGGAGGTGGCCAGGGCGCCCGAGCAGGCGCTGGCCAAGCCCGAGGAGCGCGAGCTGGGCTGGGACGACGTCAAGCCCGTGGACGTGGTGGGCCTGGAGGTGGGCTACAAGCTCATCCCCCTGGTGGACCCCGAGCAGGACGGCAGTGTGCTGGGACGCATCAAGGGCGTGCGCCGCAAGCTGTCGGAGAAGCTGGGCTTCCTGGTGCCGCCGGTGCACATCCGCGACAACCTGGACCTGGCCCCCAATGCCTACCGCATCACCCTGCTGGGCGTGCCGGAGGGCAGCGGCGAGGTGTACCCGGACCGCGAGCTGGCCATCAACCCCGGCTCCGCCTGGGGCGAGCTGCAGGGCACGCCCACCCGCGACCCGGCCTTCGGCATGGAGGCGGTGTGGATCGACCCCGGCCAGCACGACCAGGCGCAGATGCAGGGCTACACCGTGGTGGACGCCGGCACCGTGGTGGCCACCCACCTGAACAAGATCATGGTGGAGAACGCCGCCGACCTGCTGGGCCACGACGAGGTGCAGCACCTGCTGGACAAGCTGGCCGAGCGCTCCCCCAAGCTGGTGGAGGACCTGGTGCCCAAGACCGTCTCCCTCAGCACCCTGGTCAAGGTGCTGCAGAACCTGCTGGCCGAGGGCATCCCCATCCGCGACCTGCGCACCATCGCCGAGACGCTGGCGGCCAGCGGCGGCGAAAGTCAGGATCCCGACGCCCTCACCGCCCAGGTGCGGGTGGCACTGCGTCGCATGATCACCCAGCAGATCGCCGGAAACGCCGACGAGCTGCACGTCATCACCCTTGATCCCGAGCTGGAACAGTTATTGCTTCAGTCCCTGCAGAACAACGGCGGCACCGGCCTGACCCTGGAGCCCGGCCTGGCCGACCGCCTCAACCGCTCGGTCGCCGAGGCGGCCCAGCGGCTGGAGATGGAGGGCCACGCGCCCGTGCTGCTGGTCAGCCCGCCGCTGCGGCCCTGGCTGGTGCGCTTCCTCAAGTACCACGTGCCCAGCCTGCACGTGCTGGCCTACAACGAGGTAGCCGAGAACAAGCGGCTCAAGATCGTCTCCACCATCGGCAACGCGCTCCCGCCCGGCTCCATGGACCGCGCGGCCTGACCGGGGACCCAGGGACAGAATCGACACCAGGCAAGGACACATGAAGATCAAACGCTTTTTCGCTCCCGACACCCGCAAGGCCCTGCGCCAGGTGCAGAAGGAGCTGGGCCCGGACGCCATCATCATCAGCAACCGCCAGGTGGACGACGGCGTGGAGGTGATCGCCGCCATCGACTACGCCAGCGAGCTGCTGGAGAACGGCGAGCTGGACACCGCCCAGGCCACACGCCTGCCGGACAGCCACGTGCCGGCCGACCCGGCGCCCGAGGCGCCCGCGCCGGAGGCGGCCCCTGCCGCGCCGTCCGGCCCGGCCGCGCGGGAGACCGCCCCCCGGACGCCCCCCGCCGGCGAGGCCCCGGCGGAGCCGGCCGTCGCGCCCGCCGCGGACGGCAAGCCCCTGCCCCTGCCGGAAGATCGCGACCTGGTCTTCGAGCGTTTCATGAAATCGGCCAAGGCCGCGCCGCAGACACCCGCCGGGCCCGCCGCCGAACCGGCCGCCCCGGCCACGGGCCAGGCCGGCGCGGCGCCTTCCGCCGCTCCCCGGCCCGAAGGGGCGACCGGCACCGCCCGCCCCACCGGCGCGACCCCGGGCCAGGCGGCGGGCCCGGC
>JALVPS010000106.1 GCA_027031685.1 Gammaproteobacteria bacterium
GTAGTGGATGGCGCGGTCGGTGAACAGGCTGGCGAAGCAGCGCCTGCAGGCGTCCAACAGGGCGGCGTCACCCTTGATGTTGAGGTAGGTGTCCTGCTGGCCGGCAAAGCTGGCCGTGGGCAGATCCTCGGCGGTGGCCGAAGAGCGCACCGCCACGCTCATGTCCTCGCCGTACTCCTGCTGCAGCTTGTGGTAGGCGCGCAGGATCTCGTCCCGCAGGTCGTCCGGCAGGCCGGCGCCGTACACGATCTCCCGCGCCCGGTGGCCGCGCCGCGCCAGGTCCTGCACATCGTCCGGATCCAGCCCGTCCAGCGCCTCGTGCAGGGCATCCCAGGCACCGGCCACGTCCAGCACGTGGCGGTAGGCCTCGGCGGTGATGGCAAAGCCGTTGGGGATGAGCACACCCTTGGGTGTCAGCTCGCGGTACATCTCCCCCAGCGAGGCGTTCTTGCCCCCCACCAGGGGCACGTCGTCGATGGTCAGTTCCTCGAACCAGCGGACATAACGGCAGGAATCGCTCATGGTTTCTCCTCAAGGGGCGGGCGTTGGAGGCGGTGTGTCCAATTCGTCGCCGGGCCGGGCCAGGCGCTCTCCCAGCCGGGTCAGGAAGCGGGCCGCATCGGCACCATAGACCACACGATGGTCACAGGTAAGGGTGCACTCGCAACGACCGTCCGCCTGCTCGGCGGCCACCGCCAGGATGGCGGCCGCGCCCAGCGGCACGATGGCATCGAAGCGACTCACCACCCCGAAGGTGCCCAGGTTGGACAGGTAGAAGGTGGCGCCGCGGTAGTCCTCGGCGACCAGGCGCTGCTGCGTGGCGAGCTGCTTGAGGCGGCCCCAGTCGGCGGCGAGCTCGGCCAGGGGGCGTTCCGCCACGTCACGCAGCACGGGAGTGACCAGGCCGCCGGGGATGTCCACCGCGATGCCCACGTCCACCCGTTCGCGCAGGGCCAGCCCGCGGGGCGTCCAGGCGGCGTTGAAATGGGGAAAGTCACGCACCGTGAGGGCGCAGGCGCGCGCCAGCAGCAGGGTGAGCGACTGCCCACGCTGGCGGGCGGCGGCATGCAGCGATTGCAGCGGCAGGCGCGCGCTGACACGGAAACTGGGGGTGTGCACGGTGGCCTGCATGCTGTCGGCCACCGCACGGCGCATGGCGGTGGCCACCTGCAGCCGCCAGGGGGGGCCGGCGTCCAGGTCGGGCAGGGGCGGCTGCAGGGCCGCCGCCAGCACCTCGGCGGCGTGGATGCGGCCGTCGGGCCCAGGCGTCACCTGCGCCAGGTCGATGCCCAGGTCCCGGGCCAGGGCCCGGGCATAGGGAGAGGCGCGTCCGGCCTCGGCCGCGGGCGGCGGGGTGGCCGCGGGGGGCACCGACGACGGGGCGGGCGCGGCCTGCGCCGTTGCCGCTGCCCTACCCTCAGCCGGCCTGGACTCGGGTGCAGCCGCCTGTGTCTCGGCCTCTGCCATCTGCGAGGCGGATGCCGACTTCTCGGCGGCCTCGCCGGCACCGCCGGACGCGCCGGCCAGGGCCTCCTCGCGGCTGGCGGCGATCCAGCCGATGATCTCGCCCACCGGGATGTCGCGGCCCGGCTCGGCCAGGTGACCGGCCAGCCAGCCTTCGTCGAAGGCCTCCACCTCCATGATGGCCTTGTCGGATTCCACTTCGGCCAGCACGTCGCCCTTGTGCACGGCGTCGCCGGGCTGTTTCTTCCAGCCCACCAGGCGTCCGGTCTGCATGGTGTCGGACAGGGCGGGCATGCGGATGGGTTTCATGACGAACCTCCCGTGGGCTCGGTGGCGGGGGCCTGGCCCAGCACGGCGCGGGCGGCCGCCTCGATGGTGCTGGGGCGAGGGATGGTCAGGGCTTCCAGGGTGCCGTTGTAGGGGGTGGGCATGTCCAGGCCGGCCTCACGGCGCGGCGGTGCATCGAGGTGATAGAAGCAGCGCTCGGCGAGGCCCGCCACCAGCTCGGCGCCGGCCCCGGCAAAACCGCAGTCCTCCTCCACCACCAGCAGACGGTGGGTCTTCTGCACCGAGGCCACGCAGGTGTCCCAGTCCACCGGGCGCAGGCTGCGCAGGTCGATGACCTCCGCCTCGATGCCGCCGGCGGCCAGCCGCTCGGCGGCCTGCAGGGACAGGTCCACCATGCGCGAGTAGGTGACGATGGTCAGGTCGCGGCCGGGCCGGCGCAGCAGGGCACGGTGCATGGGCGGCGGCGCGGCGCCTTCGTCCAGGGGGCCTTTGGTGAAGTAGAGCAGCTCGTGCTCCAGGACGATGACCGGCTCCTCGGCGCGAATGGCCTGGCGCAGCTGCCAGTAGGCGTCCTGCGGAGTGGCCGGCACGGCGATGCGCAGGCCGGGCACGTTCATGAGGGTGTGCTCCAGGCGCTGCGAGTGCTGGGCGGCCAGCTGCTTGGCGACGCCGCCGGGCATGCGCACCACCAGCGGCATGGGGAACTGGCCGCCGGCCATGAAGGGCACCTTGGCGGCCATGTTGATGATGGCGTCCAGTGCCAAGAGGGAGAAATTGATGGTCATGATCTCCACCACCGGGCGCATGCCGATGAGGGCAGCGCCCACGCCCAGGCCGGTGAAGCTGCCCTCGGAGATGGGCGTGTCGCGCACGCGCCACTCGCCGTACCTGGCGTACAGGCCCTCGGTGACGCGGTAACTGCCACCATACAGGCCCACGTCCTCACCCAGGACGAAGACGCTGTCGTCCAGGGCCAGCTCGGCGTCCAGGGCCCGGTTGAGGGCCTGCCAGTAGAAGACCTCGTCGCTCACAGCAGCACCTCCCCGCGGCGGTTGCAGTCCAGGGCCGCCCACGCATCGTCCAGGGTCGGCTCCGGGCTCTGTTCGGCAAAGCGCACGGCGTCCTCCACGGTGTCGGCCACGGCCTGTTGCAGGTCGGCCAGCGCGGTGTCGTCGAGATGACCGGCATCGCTGGCGTGGCGCGTGAGGGCGGCGATGCTGTCCGGTCCGGCAGCGGCCATTTCCGCCGCCGAGGGGTAATAGGGGAGGGTTTCGCGGATGGCCAGCTTGACCGGATCCTTCTCCTTGAAGGACTGCACCTCCACCTTGGGCCGATAGGTGCCGGGATCGGCCATGGAGTGGCCGCGGAAACGGTAGGTCTCGCACTCCAGCAGTTCCGGCCCGCCGCCGCTACGGATACGCTGCAGGGCCTCGCGCGTGGCGCGGTGCACGGCCAATACGTCCATGCCGTCCACCCTGCTGGCGGCCATGCCATGCGCGCAGGCCCGCTTGTGCACCTCGGCCACGGCCGAGTGGCGGTGGATCTCGGTGCCGATCTGGTAGCGGTTGTTCTCGCACACGAACAGCACCGGCAGGCGCCACAGGGCGGCCATGTTGAGGGATTCGTGAAAGGTACCCTGGTTGACCGCGCCGTCCCCGAAGAAGCAGATGACCACGTCGTCCAGCTCGCGCATGGCGATGCCGTAGGCGATGCCGATGGCCACCGGATAGGTCTCGCCGACGATGGCGTAGCCGCCCATGAAGCGGCGCTCGGCATCGAACAGGTGCATGGAGCCGCCCATGCCGCGCGAACAGCCGTCGCGCCTGCCGAACAGCTCGGCCATGACGGCCCGCGGCGGGATGCCGCGCACCAGGGCATGCACGTGCTCGCGGTAGGTGGAGACGACATAGTCGCCGGGGTCGCTGGCACGGATCACGCCCACGGCCACCGCCTCCTCACCGGGATAGAGATGTAGAAAGCCGGCGATATTGCCCTTCGTATATTCCTGCGCGGCACGCTCCTCGAAGGCACGCGCCAGGAGCATGTCGCGCAGCATGGTGAGCATGGTCTCGCGATCCATGGCACCTCCTCCGGTGGTCGCCGCCGGCGCGTTCAGGGCGCGCCGGTCAGCAGTTTTCGGGGCAGAATTCGTCCACTGCCTGGTACAGTGGCGTCATGTACATGTAGGCCGGACCGCCGTGCATGATGACGGCCATGAAGCCGGCCTCGATGATCTCCTTGCGGGTGGCCCCGGCCTGCGCCGCCTGTTCCACGTGAAAGGCGATGCACCATTCGCACTGGGCGGCCACCGCCAGCCCCACGTTGATGAGCTCCTTCTGCTTCAGGTCCAGCGCCTTGCCCGTCTCGGCCTTCTTGAGAAAGCTGAGAAAGGCCTCCGTCTCGGTGGGAAATTCGCGGCGCAAGCGCTGCGTGAGCTCACCCACTTCTTGCAGGCGTTCTTTCATATAGGCCACGTCGGTCTCCTCCTTCGTTGCTGCAGATCCGGAAATGGCCATCCTAGCGCCACGGCGCGACGCCCCCTTGACTTTCGGCAACGAAAACGCGCGCGGCCCGCATGGCGGGCCGCATCACGCTCAGTAGGCGGTACCAAAATGGGGATCAGCGTCATTGATGAGCCGCGGCAGTTGCGCCAGCAGGTGGATGGTGAACACCGGCCCGTATGGAAACAGGCCGTACAGATACCTCTTGCCGCCCTTGTCCTTGAAGGCCTTGAGCAGAATGCGATAGATGCGGTAGCCCTTGGTGCATTCGCCGGGCGAGAGCTGGCCGTACTTACACAGTTCCTTGTCCTTCTTTTCCTCTTCGGTGAGGCAGTCGGGATCGCTGTGGCAGCGAACCCAGTCCCAGTAGATCTTGGCCTGCAGGTAGCCAGGGTCTTCCATCTCGCAGCAGTGGCGGTAGAAATCGAGCAGGAAATGGATGACCTCCCAGTGCTTGTCGGTCAGTTCGATGCCGGCCTTCTCCGCGTTGGCCTTGATGCGCGCGTCCATCTCCTCGGGCGGGGTGTCGCGCACGATCACGGCCGGCGGGTATTCGCTGGGCGGCAGTTCGATGGGCTCGACGGCCTCGAGAATCGTTTCCAGTTTCTGGTCTCCTACGGGCATGGGCAAGCTCCTCTGATTGTTCTGGAGGTAAGAATTGCGGCGCGGCGCGCGTCGCCGTGCAGGCAGTCTAGCCGCCGCCGGTGCGCGGCCGCCTTGATTTACAGCAGGATGGCGTAGATCTCCTCGACCTTTTCCCAGGCGGCCGTGTCCGGGTTTTTCAGCTTGGGATCGACGGTGCGGAACACCTTGGCCAGACTCATGGTAATGCCACCGGCCAGCTCCGGCAGGCGGGCCTCCAGGTCCTCGTGGTAGGACAGGTCCAGCATGGGCAGGCGCGCCAGGCTGGCCAGGATGTCGGCCACCGGGATCTCCTCGTTGAGGGCGCGGAACCGGTGCATGGACTCCTGCAGGCCCTTGGTGACCGGCACGTCGCGATACTCGATCACGTCACGCGCATTGGCCTTGGCGGTGGCCTGGGCCATGAGCAGCAGGTCGTACAGTTTCTGATTCACGAATTCGTCCAGGCGCTTGAGGTCGCTCTTGTCCACGTCGAGCGAGGCGGCCTCGCGGAAAAGGCGCTCGAACTGGCTGATACCCATCACCATGGTTTTTCTCCTTGCTGTCGTATGGGGTGGCAAATCGGTCTGCAGGACCAGATGGGGCGGTCAAGAAGGAATATCAACGGCACCAGCGAAAAAAATCCGCACCGCCGCCTCACAGTTGGGGCGCCAGCAGGCGCGCCACCCCCTCCATCAGCTCGATGGCCTGCCCGGCCGGCGGCAGGCCGCGACCGCAGTCGGCGGTCAGCGCCACGATCCAGTCACGCACCGCCGACAGCTCGGCGGGCGAATAGACGAATACCCCCGTCTCGTAGTTGAGCAGCAGGCTGCGCATGTCGATGTTGGCCGAGCCCAGCAGGGCCACCCGGTCGTCGATGAGCACCGCCTTGCCGTGCAGCATGCGCGGCCGGTAGCGCAGCACCTCGGCGCCGGCCGCCTGCAGCTCGCGCAGGTAGGAGCGGCCGGCCAGGTCCGGCAGGCGGTGGTTGGACACGGTGGGCACCATCACGCGCACGGCCACGCCGCGGTGCAGGGCCAGCAGCAGGGAGCGCAGCAGGGCGTCGTCGGGCACGAAGTAGGGGGTGACGATCCAGATGCGGGTCTCGGCCTCGAAACACAGGGTGAGCAGCGCGTCGTAGAGGGGATCGGCGCGCATGTCCGGCCCGGAGGGAATGACTTGCACGCGCGCCGCGCCTTCCCGCCCGGCCCCGGATGGCGGCGAGGCGGCGGGCAGCGCCTCACCGCTGGCATACTGCCAGTCGGCCACGAAGATCTCGCGCAAGACCTGGACCGCCGGGCCGGCCAGCTCGAAGGACAGGTCCACCCAGCGCCCCGGCCAGGGACGTGGCCCCAGATATTCACAGGCGATGTTGGCACCGCCGGTGATGGCCCGGCGCTCATCCACCAGCACCAGCTTGCGGTGGTTGCGCAGGTTGGCGCGGTTCTGGAAGGGCAGCGCCCACACCGGGTTGAACCAGGCCACCCGCCCGCCACCGCGCTGCAGGGCGGCAAAGCGCCGCTGGCGGGTGGACA
>JALVPS010000107.1 GCA_027031685.1 Gammaproteobacteria bacterium
CGAGGGGGGCGCCCGCCGCCACCGGGTCGGCACCAGCCGGTGACGCCCCGCCCCCCGCTGACACCGACCAGGCCACCGAGCCGACCCCTGCCGCCGACCTGCCGCCCGCGGAGGCGCAGCCATGAGGCTGCTGCTGACCCTGTTCGCCATCCTGCTGCTGGCGGCGGGCGTAGCCTGGCTGGCCATGCGCGAGCCGGGCTATGTGCTGCTCAGCTACGGCGAGTGGCGCATGGAGCTGCCGCTGGTCGATTTCCTGCTGTTGCTGATGGGTCTGCTGGGCGCCCTGTACCTGGCGGCGCGTGGCATCGCCTGGCTGCTGTCCCTGCCGGGCGGACTGCGCCACGCGCGCCACCGGGCCGGCCGCTCACGCGCCCGACGCGGCCTGCTGCAGGGCCTGACGGCGCTCATCGAGGGGCAGTGGGAACGGGCCGAGAAGCTGCTGGCGGGCAGCGCCGACCGCTCCGACAGCGCCGTGCTGCACTACCTGGGGGCGGCCCATGCCGCCCAGCGGCGCCACGCCCCGGAGCGGCGCGACGAGTATCTGCGCCGCGCCAGCCAGGCCGACCGCCAGGCCAGCACCGCCGTGGCCCTCACCCAGGCCGATCTGCAACAGCAGGCCGGCCAGCTGGAGGAGGCACTGGCCACCCTGCAGCTGCTGGCCCGCCAGCACCCGCGCGATGCGCACATCAAGTCGCGCCTGGCGCGGCTGCTGGCGCGCATGGGCGACTGGGACGGCGTGCGCGAGCTGCTGCCCGCCCTGCGCAAGCACCACACCCTGGACGAGGCGGAGCTGGCACGCCTGGAGCTGGGCGCCTTCGAGGCGCAGCTGGCCCAGGCGCGGGACGCCACCGCCGTGCAGGCGGCCTGGAAGGCCCTGGACCGCGCCGCGCGCCAGTCGCCCGCCCTGCTGCGCGCCTACGTGCGCGCCCTCATCCGCACCGGCCAGTCCGACAAGGCGGAGGGCGTGCTGCGCAAGGCCCTCAAGCAGCGCTGGGACGACGAGCTGGTGGCCCTGTACGGCGAGCTGGAGCTGGACGATCCCAAGTCGGCCCTGAACCAGCTCGAGCAATGGCTGGAGACGCACCAGCGCAGCCCGCAACTGCTGGCGGCGGCCGGCCGCCTGTCGGCCCGCGCCCGCCTGTGGGGCAAGGCGCGCAGCCTGCTGCGCGAGAGCCTACACCAGCGCCCCGACGCCGACACCTGGGAGGCGCTGGCGCGCCTGTACGAGGCCATGGGCGAACCAGAAGAGGCCAGCAAGGCCTACGAGACGGGCTTCAAGCTGCTGCGCGAGCAGGCCGCCCGCTGCGCCAACAACCCGTCACCCGCCGGGGCCCCGGCGATGCCCGAGGCCGTGCCGCCAGCGGCTCAGCCGGCTCCGTCCTCGCCGTAGAGCGTGGCGATGCGCTGGCGGATGAGGGCCTCGTTGTCCTCCACCCGCCAGTCGCCGTCCGCCTCGCGCGCCTGGCGGTGGCGGCCGGCCGGCCAGGCCAGCCCCGGGTGGCGCGGATAGGCCGACTGGCGCAGGTGGGCCGGCATGTTGTGCCCCAGCCGCTGGCGGCGCGCCGCGCGCAGGGCGTCCAGGTCGATCTCCGCCACCACGATCTTCTCGCCCGGCCCCGGGTCGGCCTGGGCCAGGATGCGCCCGTCGAAGTCCACCACCATGCTGCCGCCCGGCCAGGAGAAGGGCGGGTAGTGCCGCAGGCTGGCGCCCTGGTTGGCGGCCACCACATAGGCCAGGTTCTCCACCGCCCGCGCGCGGTTGAACAGCGTCCACCAATCCATGGGCGGCGTGGCGCCCCAGGGGTCCATGTAGGCCGACACGCGCAGCAGCAGCTCGGCCCCGTTCAGGGTCAGGGCGCGCAGCACCTCGGGGAACAGCCAGTCGTAGCAGATGGCCGCCCCCAGCCGCCCCAGCGGCGTGTCCACCACCGGAAACAGCGGCTCCTCGTAGTCCTCGATGTCGTGCGGGCTGCTGTGCACCTCCCAGGGCAGCCAGGGGTTGACCTTGCGGTAGCGGGCCAGCAGGCCATCCGGGCCGATCAGGCAGGTGGTGTTGAACACCGCGCCGGGGTACTTGGGGTCCACCTCCAGGAAGCTGCCGGTCTGGATATAGACTTCCAGCTCGCGGGCCTTGGCCACGTAGCGCTCGATGTGCTCGTTGGGGATCTCCACCGCCAGCTTGCGGCGCAGGGCGCGCGCCGTGGGGTAGACCGGCGCGGCGTGGGCGAACTCCGGAAAGACCACCAGGCGCACGGGAAAGAAGGGCCGGTAGCCGGTCACCGCGGCGTCGATCATGGCCAGCATGCGCTCCACGTTGGCGCCGATCTCGCGCCGGTGGGCGGGGCAGGGGAAGTCGGTCTGGCAGGCGGCGACGGCGTAGCGCATGGCGTGCTCCCGGGCTGAAAAGCGCTGATCTTAGCGCGCCCCGCGCCGCTGCGGGAGCGGCCCGCCCAGCCCCCGGCCGGGCCCATCCGTCGCGCCGCGCCGGGCCCCCACGGCAAAGCGGAACGGGGTCACTTCTCCCGGCCGGCCGGGCGCGCCATGCTGCGCCCCCCGAGCCACAGTACCGGTCCGCCATGGAAAGCTGCATCGCCACGCCCCCGCCCGACCTCAGCCTCGACCGGCTGGAGGAAGGCATCAAGCACATCCCCGCCCTCAGCGAGACGGTCCAGCGCGTGCTGGCCACGCTGGACGCGGGCGACTTCGACTACGAGCAACTGCGCCGCCTCATCGAGCAGGATCCGGGGCTCAGCGCCCGCCTGCTGCAGATCGCCAACTCCGCCCTGTACGGCTTCCCTGGCGGCATCACCAGCGTCAAGGAGGCCTGCCGCGTGCTGGGCGTGACCACGGTGCGCCAGCTCACCCTGTCGGTGGGCGTGCTCAACGAGTTCCCGGCCACCGACGAGAGCGGCTTCGACCGCGCCGGCTTCTGGCGGCACTGCACCGGCTGTGGGGCGGCCGCCCGCCTGCTGGCGCCACACTGCGACCTGGATCCGGACCAGGCCTTCACCGCCGGCCTGCTGCACGACCTGGGCAAGCTGGTGGAGGACGTGTACTTCCCGCGTGCCTTCGCCCGTGTACTGGCGCACCGGGACGCCCACGAGTGCAGTCTGCGCGAGGCGGAGATCGCCGTGCTGGGTTTCGACCACGCCCTCATCGGCGGCCGGCTGGCGCGCCACTGGGAGCTGCCAGACGACCTCATCGACGCCATCAAGGGGCACCACCGCACGGACGCGGCGGACAACCCGCCCCTGGCCGATCTGGTGCATGTGGCCGACGGCCTGTGCCGGGCCGTGGGCATCGGCCACGGCGGCGACGCCCTGACGCCACGGCTGTCCGGCCACGCCCTCGAGCGCCTGGGGCTGGACAAGGCCGCCCTCAAGCCCGTGGCGCAGACACTGCGGAAGCTGGTGCGAGAGGGTGGCCTGCTGGCCTGAGCCTGGTGGCGCTCAGTCGATCTCCGCCAGGCGGGGGATGAAGGGGAAGTAGGACTGCAAGGTGGTCAGGCAGCCTTGTTCGGTGCTGCACCGGCAGGTGCGCCAGCCGGCGGCGCGCGCCCGCTCCACGTTGCCGCGGTCGTCGTCCAGGAACAGGATCTGTGCCGGCGGCAGGCCCAGGCGCCGCGTCACCTCGGGGAACAGGGCCGGGTCGCGCTTGCCGCACCCCAGCCGGTAGCTGTTGAACACGTGGTCGAAATGGCGGAACAGGCCGTGGCGGCGGTCCAGCCGCTCCAGCCAGTCGGTCTGGTCGGACAGCAGGGCCGTGACCCGGCCGTGGCGGCGCAACAGATCCACCGCGGCCAGCATGCGCGGCCGCGGCTGGAAGTGGTCGAGCACCACGGCAGTCAGCTCGGCGTCCGGCTCGGACAGGGGAAAGCGGGCCCGCAGGGCGCGCCAGAAGTCGGCCTCGCCGGCCCGCCCCACCACGTAGCCAGTGTCGTACACCAGCTGCTGGGCGGCGGCGAAGAAGGCACGGATGTCGTAACCGTTGCGCTGGGCGATGACCTCCAGCCCGTCGCGGAAACCCTCCTCGGCGATCACCCCGCCGAAGTCGAACACCGCCGCGCGCAGGCTGTCCTCCCGCGCCATGACCGTCCTAAGCGCGTTCCGGGTCAGTGGGGTCCACCGGCACCAGCCGGTTGACCACGTCGCGCACGCCGCTCACGTACCAGGCGTCGTACTCGGCGAAACGCTTCTGCGTCCCAGTGGGCACACCGCCACTGAGCGTCACCACGGCATCCTTGCAGCCCACGGTCATATCGCCCGCATCCACCAGATGGTCCTTGTCCAGCACCAGCTCCACACTGTCCAGGATCTCGCCGTCGTTGTCCGCCTCGGGCGGCTCCACCCGCAGGTCGTTCTTGACGTCGGTGGACCCTGGCACCCACCAGGCCAGCACCTCCGCCAGGCGGCGGTGGGACAGGCTGCGCACCGTGCCACCCAGCACTACGCGGTGGTCGGGCTCCACGGTGACCAGGATCTCGCCCGCCGGCTGCACGGGGTCGCGGTCCACCTCGCGCTCGCCCTTGTGATTGACCGTCACCAGCCGGTAGTCGCAGAAGGCCGGCTCCTCGTACAGCGCATCGCGCACGTGCTGCAGGCACTCGTCCTGCCCCATGTGGGCCGCCGGCTGCACGCGCAGGGTGTCGACCACCTCGCGCACGCCGTCCACCGCGCGCGCCGTGAGCACGGCGCGCCGCTTGGCGATGATGTCCTCCACCGTGCCCGCCAGGGTGACGACGTCACCCTCGGCATGCACTTTCACGGGAAAACGATGCAGGTTGACGTGGGGATCGACCTCCAGGGCGGCACGCACGCGCCGGGCCAGCTCTTGATCGTGCGACATGGGCACTCTCCTTCGTTTTGTGTGGTTTGAGGATGCCCGGAAAGGTGGGGGCCGACAAGCGGAATTCAAAGGCCGGCCCCCAGCCGCTCAAGCCAGCTTGTGACGCAGGGTCTTGAGGTGGTCGGCCAGGCGCAGCGACATCTGCACGATGGTGAAGGTGGGGTTGGCGAAGCCGCCGGTGGCGAAGCTGCTGGAACCGGCGATGTACAGATTGGTGTTGCTGTGCACGCGCTGCCAGCGGTCCACCACCCCCTCGCGCGGGTCGTCGGCCATGCGCGTGGTGCACATGTGGTGTTGACCGGCCACGATGGAGGGCGTGCCGTCGTAGGGACCCGGCAGGTGGATGGGATCCTCGTGCAGCCACCGTTCCAGTCGCACACGCCCCCGGTGGTTGAGGGGGAACAGGCGCGCCGCCAGCAGGGCCGTGTCCTTGATAGTGCGCCGGTCCAGGTCGGTGCGGTGCCACTGCATGTCCATGCGGCGCAGATCGAAGCGGTCGGTACTGGCGGCCAGGGTGATGCGCGAGTCGGGATTGGGCTCCTGCTCGGACTGGATCTTGAGATAGCCGTCCACGTCGAAGCAACTCACCGAACCCTGCTTGATGAACTCGGCCGACTCGCGCAACAGCTCGGACGAGCACAGGATGTCGCGCAGGCGGGCCTTGAAGGGGGTGTCCGATTCGCGCTTCATGGCGGTGGTGGGGCGCACGCCCAATGCGTAATTGAGCACGCCCGCGTCTCGCATATAGGCCGGACTGGGGCGCAGGAAGCGCCCTTTGATGGGCAACGCCGTGCCCATGAATACCGGATCCTTCCGAGCCAGGGCACGGAAGTCGTCCTCCAGCAGGAACTCGCCCAGGTGCTGATGCGGGTGATCGGTAAAGAATCGCCCCACCAGGTCGTGCTCATTGCCGATACCGTGCGGCAGCTGATGGTTGGCGTTGAGCAGCACGCGCGGATTCTCCAGCCCGCCCGTGGCGACGATGAACAGGCGCCCGTGGGCCTTGAACTTGCGCCCCCGGTAGTCGGTGACCTCGAAGTACTTGGTCGTCTTGAGGTTGTCCTCTAGCCAGATGTCGGTGACATTGGCGTTGAGGTAGACATCGATGCCGGGGGTGCGCTCCAGCTCGCCCGCGTATTTCTCACCGAAGCGCACAGGAGGGCTGAGCCAGAACTCGAGCTGCTCATGGCGCCGGAAGGGTGGCAGCCATTCACTGCCCTTGGTGCTCGGCGTCTCCGGCGCATCCGCCGGGATCTCGAAGATCTCCTTGGCCTCGGCCAGGTAGGGGTCGAGATCCTTGCGGGAAATGGGCCAGCCGGAGTACCTGACGAAAGGGCGCTTTTCGAAATCGTGCGCGTCCAGGGGCCGGCACGCGCCACCCCAATGGTTGGATGCCCCGCCCAGGTAACGCAGGCGGCACTGGTCGAGGGGGAAGTAGGGTTCGCCAGTGATTTCGCCCTTGTAGGAGTCCTGTGACTCGGGCGTATAGTGGCGGTCGCCCGCCTCCAGCAGACACACCGAGTACGTGTCGGCCAATTTGCGGGCCAGGGTGATGCCGGCC